>DRKG01000050.1 GCA_011051855.1 bacterium
ACCGGAAACGTCACGAACAGGTGCAGCACGAACAGCACCAGGTGCAGCCACAGCACGCGCCGCCAGTAGCGCCGCTGCGCCCGCCGCCGCAACCACATCAGGCCGCTGACGAGCAGCGCCAGCACCAGGGTCACCAGGGTGAACAGCCCGGCGGCGAGCAGCGGCAGGATCACGGCGCTTCCTCGTGCCAAGGCGAGCGTCCGGCGGGCAGGAGACCGCAGCCGCGACCACGACGCAGCAGTTCGTCGACCGCCCGTCGACCGTCGTCGCCGAGTTCTTCGCTGAAGTCGTTCACGTAGAGCTCGATGTGCTGCGCCTGCACTTCCTCGGCCAGTTCCTGCGCGTGCTCGCGGATCCAGGCGCGCGGCCGCTCCGGCTCGGCGCGCGCCAGCCGCACCGAATCGCGCAGCATCGCTCCGATGCCCGCAAAGGTCGCAGCATCGAGGTCTCGCCGCGCCGCGATCACACCGAGCGGCAGCGGTCCGCCGGTCTGCCGCTCCCACAGCACGCCGAGGTCGCAGAGCTGCACGAGGCCGTGCTGCTCGTAGGTGAACCGGCTCTCGTGGATCACCAAGCCGGCATCGCATGCGCCACCCACCACCGCCGCCATGATCCGGTCGAAGCGCATGGCGACCACCTCGGCAGGCCGCGGCAACAGGCTGGACGCGAGCAGGAACGCCGTCGTATGCGCGCCCGGAATCGCCAGCTTCATCGCCGGCAGGTCCGCCAGGGAACGCCCCGGCCGCGCGACCACCAGCGGCCCGCAGCCGAAGCCGAGCGCCGCCCCGCTCGGCAACACCGCGTAGCGATCGACGCAGCGCGCCAGCGCCGGCAGGCTCAGCTTGCTGACCGGTAGCGGATCGACCCCGCGCACCGCCCGCGCGTTCAGCGCCTCGATGTCGGCCATCTCCGGCACCAGCGGCGGACCATCGACGATTCCGTGCACCGCCGCCCAGAACGCGAACGTGTCGTTCGGGCACGGCGAGAAACCGAAGCGCAACGGGGTGGCTGGCACTCGTTCAGGCTACGTCACCGGTGACACGGGCGCACCCCGCGAGCGTGATGACCCCACGCCGCCAACGGGCTACTGTTGCCCGGCGCCATGCAGCTCGAACTGACCCGCCCCGACGACTGGCACGTGCACTTGCGCGATGGCGACGGCCTCGCGGCAGTGACGCGGCACACCGCACGGCAGTTCGCCCGCGCGATCGTGATGCCCAACCTGAAGCCGCCGGTCACCACCGTCGCCGCGGCGGCGGCCTACCGCGAACGCATCCTCGCGGCCGTGCCCGCGGGCGCCGCGTTCGAGCCGCTGATGACCCTGTATCTGACCGACGACACCTCGCCCGACGAGATCGTGCGCGCGAAGGCCTCGGGATTCGTGCACGCCGTCAAGTTCTACCCGGCAGGAGCGACCACCAACTCGGAGAACGGCGTCACCGACTGGAACGAGGTGCGCCCGACCCTCGCGAAGCTCGCCGAGGTCAACCTGCCACTCCTGCTGCACGGCGAGGTCACCGACGCCGACGTCGACGTATTCGATCGCGAACACGTATTCCTCGAACGGCACCTGACGCCGCTGCTACGCGACTTCCCCGACCTGCGCGTCGTGCTCGAGCACGTCACCACCGCAGAGGCCGTCGCGTTCGTGCGCGCCGCCGGCGCCAACGTCGCCGCGACGATCACCGCCCACCACCTGCTGTGGAACCGCAGCGAGATCTTTCGCGGTGGCCTGCGGCCGCACGCCTATTGCCTGCCGGTGCTGAAGCGCGAACGCCACCGCCAGGCGCTGCTCGCCGCCGCGACCGGGGACGACCCGAGCTTCTTCCTCGGCACCGACAGCGCCCCGCACCCGCGCTCGCGCAAGGAGAGCGACTGCGGCTGCGCCGGCATCTACACGGCGCTCACCGCCCTCGAGCTCTACGCCGAGGCGTTCGAGCAAGCCGGCGCAATCGACCGGTTGGAGGCGTTCGCGAGCCACCGCGGGGCCGACTTCTACCGCCTGCCGCGCAACCGCGACAAGGTCGTGCTGGTGCGCGAACCGCAGCGTGTGCCGCCGGAACTGCCGTTCGGCGAAGGCTCCCTGGTGCCGATGCGTGGCGGCGAGACGGTCGGCTGGCGCCTGCTCGGCGCTACAGGCGATACGTGATCCGACCGCGCGTCAGGTCGTAGGGCGACAGCTCGACGCGAACCCGGTCGCCGGTGGTGATGCGGATGCGGTACTTGCCCATCTTGCCACCGGTCTTGCAGATCGGTTCGTGCTCGGAATCGTCGATGCGGATGCGATAGCGACCGGCGCCGAGCGCCTGCACGACCTCGCCTTCGACCTCGATGGCTTCCTCCTTGGTGTTGGGCGGCGGTCCTCCGCCCGTACCGCCGCGATGGCCACCGCGATGGCGACCGCGCTGGCGACTCATTGGTCACCCTCCCGGGTCCCGGTGGTGTGGACCCTGGAGCCGGAGCGGAGAACTGCAGTTGGATCTTGTTCGGTCAGCATTTCGGGGGATCCAGGTTATCACGGATCCCGATTCGGCGCGAGGGGGGCGGCGCTCCCCGGTCACTCAGCGGTGTGGCCACCCAGCCACTTCTTGTCGAAGTGCGGGTTGGCCGTCAGCACGTCGCAGCCCTTGCACACCTCCGGGTAGTCGCGAGCGAACATCCGGCGACGGAACTCGCGATACTTCGCGCCGTTCCAGATCTCGGCCATGGAGTCGTCGTTGACGTTTCCCATCAGCAGCTCGCGCGGACCGCGGCAACAGGGGTAGACCTCGCCGCTGGGCTCGATCTTGACGTAGTTGGTCGCCATCGAGCAGAAGCCCGGGAATCGCTCGCGTACCTCGTCGAGCATGATCGACAGCACCTCGGGCGTGATCTGGCGCGTCATCGGCGCCCGCGGCTGGACCGCGCGCCGGTAGGGGTCGTCCATGTCGACGTGGAAGATCAGCCCGCGCTGCTCGGCCCGTTCGCACGCCCGGTCGAGGGCGGCGCAGATCTCCTGCTGCGAGAACGCCGCGAACACGTTCTGGTCGCGGCAGCGCGCTGCGTTGTCGAGCATCGGCTGCACACGCAGGTCGCAGCCGGCCGCGACGGCGCCGAGATCGCTGACGA
>DRKG01000051.1 GCA_011051855.1 bacterium
CGGCAGCGGCAGCGTCTACGGCCTTCGGCGTCTGCCACCGCGGCACCAGATCGTGCGCGAGCCCGAGACGATCGAGCACCTTGCCGACCACGAAGTCGACCAGTTGCGCGACCTCGGTCGGGCGCTGGTAGAAGCCCGGCATCGCCGGCAAGACCACCGCACCGAGGCGCGCGAGCTTCAGCATGTTCTCGAGGTGCAGCTCCGACAGCGGCGTCTCCCGCGGCACGACGACCAGCGGCCGCCCTTCCTTCAGGGCGACGTCGGCAGAGCGTTCGACCAGGTTGCTCGAGAAGCCGTGCGCCACCCGCGCCAATGTGCCCATGCTGCACGGCACGATGACTGTCGCGACGATCCCGGCGCTGCCCGACGCAGGCGCTGCTTCGACCGCATCCAGCGGGTGGACCCGCAGGCGTGCGCGCAGTTCGACCGCGAACGAAGACGCGAGGTCGGAGCCATCGAGCTCGAGCGCCCGGCCCGACTCGTGCACGAGCACGCGCACCGCCGCCCGGGTCGCGCACAGGTGCACGGTGTGGCCGCGCTGCAACAGCACCTCGACGAGCCGCAGGCCGTAGACGCTGCCGCTGCCGCCAGAAAAGCAGATGGCATAAGCCTGATTCGCCGGCTCGGGAACGTTCACGGTTCGGGACGCAGGTAGAAGTAGAGATTGTAGACGGTGTGGGTGTAGACGCAGACGCCGTAGCCGCGCGCCCACATCAACAGCCCGAGCAGCACGCCCGCCATCGTGCGGAACACGAACCGCCCACGGTCGTACTGCTCGCCGCAGAAGTGGTGGAACCAGGAGAACACCAACGCACTGACGACGACGGCGAACACGCCGGCGACCCAGCCCGGCAGCCCGAAGCCGCGCACGGCGCGCATGAACAACCAGACCAACAGCGACATCAACCCGAGGCGAAACACCAGTTCCTCGAAGACGCCGGCCCCGATCGAGCCGACGAGGTTGGCGACCAAGCTGCCTCCGAGGATGTCGTCGGCGAGCGGTGCCGCCGCCAGCATGCGATTGGCCGACGAGGTCATCGCCGAAGCGATCGGACCGAGCAACACGCCGTAGACGAGCCCTTCGAGCATGATGACCGCAGCCACCCGCAGCCAGGGCACCCGGTAGCGCATGAGTGTTGCCGCCGACCACGTCACCAGGATCCCGAACAGCACGCTCGTGACCAGGTGGGCGCGGTCGCCGAGGTGTTGCAGTTGCTGCAGCAGCAACTGCTCGGCACCGTTGCGCTCGTTGGGGGTCAAGGTCGCGCGCAGACCGATGTAGGTCAGCCACAGCGGCAAGACCGCGAACAACCCCATCGCCGGATGCCGCGACCACTGGAAGTAGCCGACCGGCACCGGCGTCGCATCGCCCTTGGACCCCGGCCCGCCGCTCGGGCCAGAACCGCGGGCCTCAGGTGGCGGGGACTTCGGCACGGTAGATGGCGGCGATCCCACCGGTCAGAAGGCGCGTCTTCGGCTCGGCCAGCGCGGCCTCGCGCATCAACGCCGTAAACGCCTCGCGTTCGGGGAATGCCTGCACCGAATCGTGCAGGTAGCGATAGGCATCGTTGCGCACACCGCTGACCCACCGACCGAGCCGGGGCAGCACCTGCGCAAAGTAGAAGCGATACAGGTGCTTAAACCCGATCAGGCGCGGCTTGCAGAACTCGAGCACGACGACGCGGCCGCCGGGCCGCACGACCCGCGCCATCTCGCGCAGCGCCACCACCGGGTCGGCGACGTTGCGGATGCCGAAGGCGACGGTCGCGAAGTCGAAGCAATCGTCGGGCAGCGGCAGGTTCATCGCGTCGGCGGCGAGGAACGCGACCGGCCGTTCGCCGCGCTGCTTGTGGTGCGTGTGCGCCAACATCGGGGCACAGAAGTCCGCGCCGACCATCTCGGCGCCGGCGCGCTGCAATGCGAAGCACAGGTCGCCGGTTCCGGAGCAGACGTCGAGGCCGCGCTCGCCCGGAGCGACATCGACGACACGCACCGTGCGCCGTCTCCACCAAACGTCCACCCCGAGCGACAACGCGCGGTTCGCCCGGTCGTAGCCGGGTGCAACCTCGGCGAACATCTGTTGGATGGTGGCGGCGTCGGGCACTTGCGAGCGATTCTGCGGCAACGACACGCCCGGCTCAACCAACGCTTCGCCCCGACGGGCACGAACGCGGCAGCGCCCGCCCCCGCCGAGGCGGAAGCGGGCGCTGCCTTCGTCGTGCGGCGGGCTGCCGGACTTCTCTACTCGGACTTCTCTACTGGCGCCAGTAGTTGGCCACCACCCGCACGCCGGGCACCGAGATCGTCGCCAAGCGCGTGCCGGTGTTGATCTCGAACACGTCGACGTTGCCGACGTCCGACAGCGCGACGAACAGCAACTGCGGCTGGCACATCACGAAGTTGCCCGTCTTGATGGTGTGCTTGCCCGAGTGCACGTAGGGCGTGGACGCACCGGTCTGGTAGTAGGGGCTGACCTGACCGAGCGTCGCGCCGAAGTTGAGGATCTCGTCGTGCGCGAGGTCGATGATCGAGTTGCCCGACATCTGGTCGACGAACGAACCCGGCGACGGCGTGCCGCCGATGCGCTGCACCACCGACCACTCCTTCTGCCGGTAGGTCGGCGGCAGGATGAACCCGCCCGAGACCGGATTCAGCGGTTGCTGCCCATTCGGCGAACTCGTCAGCGCCAAACGGGAGACCTGGCCGAGGCCGTTGTCGTCGACGTGGCCGATCAACACGCCGCCGAACGACGAGTTGGTGTCGTACATCATCTTCCTGGCGCGCGGGAACGACACGTTGGTCACCGAGCCGATGATGTCGTTGAAGCCGATGCCGTTGACGCCGTCCGGCCCCGACTCGTAGACGGCGACGGTGCCGTTCGAGTTCAGGATGTAGGCGTAGTAGACACCGGAAACGTTGCCGGTCGCCACGTAGCGCTCGGTTGCGATGATGTCGATCGGCCCGTTGAGGAAGCCGCCGAGCGTGCGCCGCACCGAGTAGTCGAGGGCGCTGATGACCGACAACTGGTTGGCGTCGGTCGACACGCACAGCACGTCCTCGCCGTCCGGCTGCCAGGAAATCGCAGTCGGGCCGCTCTCGACGCGGGTCTCGGAAACCACCTGGTGGAAGCGGTTGCTGTTCGGATCGATGTCGATGAACGACACCGACGCACTGGCGAAGTTGGTCACCGCCAGCCGGGTCATGTTCGGGGACATCGCCATGCTGACCGGGTCCGACAACGGGATCGTGTCCAACACCGTGAAGCGGTTGCTGTTGCAAACCACGACCTGCCGGTTGTCACGGTCGAGCACGTAGAGGAAGTGGCCGACCTGCTGTCGGGAGGTGAACGGGCAGAACGGCGGCGGCGGCGGCGGCGACGCCGGCGGCGGCTGCGGACCGACGAACACGCCCATGAACTGGGTCGGGTAGACGCCGATCTCGTTCTGCACGCTCGAGAACGGGTTGCCTTGCACCAGCAGGTTCAGGCCGACCGCGAGGCAGCCGGCCGGCGGGCCGCCGGTGACCAAAGCACCCGGAGGACCGAGCGACGACTTGACCGCCGGCTCCTCGCCGAAGATCGCCCGGTTCGGGTTCGGCGGCGGGAACACCAGACGCGGCGGGTTCGGAATCGGCGGTTGGGTGATCGTGTTGCCGGCCTGCGCCAGACCGAGCATCTGGTTGATCTGGTTCGAACGGCTCGCGTTGCGGTTGATGTTCTCGTTGTTGTAGACGAGGTCGAGCGGCGCACCGATGTGGATGTCGGTGACGTCGCTGACGATCGGGTCGCGCAACAGACGGGTGTTGCCGTTGGTGTCCTGGGTCAGCGTCAGCACGCCCTTGGATCCGGCGTCGAGGTTCGACGTGCCGGGCGCCATCGACGGCACCACCCCGGGAAGACCGATGTTCGGACTCAGCGGCCAGCGCGTGTCGTTGATGTCGCCGGTGCCCTGGCCGAAGCCGTTCAGGTCGATGACGCTGACGCCCGGCTCGGCACCACCGATGCC
>DRKG01000052.1 GCA_011051855.1 bacterium
ATTGAAATTGGCTATTGTCCTCAAATTGGGCAATGGCGATGGTTTTAATATCCGGCGGCAGGGCACCACGGAAGGAATACCGCACACACCCGCTGATGACACTCAGCAGAAATGTGCAGCGCCAGGAAGGCCCCGAGCACCGCGGCTGCTCCGCCCATGTCGGCCTTCATCGTCTCCATCGCGCCGCGGCCCTTCAGGTGCAGGCCGCCGGTGTCATAGGTGATGCCCTTGCCGATCAGCGCGACGCTGCGGGCCTTGCTGCTGGCGTTGGCGGTCGCGATCAGCACGCGCGGAGCGCTCTTGGCGCAGCGCCCGACGGCGTGCACGCCGCCCAGCTTCTTCTGCAGCAGCGCCGGGCCGACGATCTCCGAGACCTTCACCCCCGGTAGCTTGCGCAGGAGCTTCTTCGCTTCGCGCGCGAACACCGCCGGGTCGAGATCGGTCGGCGGCATGTCGACGAACCGCATCGCCTCGCGGGAACGCAGCACGACGTCGCGGGTCGCCGCGTCGGCCTTGAGCAGGCGGCCGTCGCGGTCGGCACAGGCGAGGGTCACGGAGCCGGCGCGCGGGTCCAGGCTCTTGCGGGTGAAGTCGGGCAGCGCTCGCGACACCGCGTTGCTCACCGCGAGCAAGTGTGCGTCGTCGTCGAGCAGTGCCACCACCGCGTGGCGTCCACTGCCGAGTCCGGCCGCCGCGGTGAGCTTGCGGATCGATTCGGCGCGCGTCGCGGTCGCGTGGCGCGATACCCGGTCGGGTAGGACGCCGACGGTCAGCCGGGACTTGCCGTGGCGCGAACTCGCCGTTCCGCCGAGCAGGCCCACGTTGGCCTCCTTGCCGAGTTGCAGCAGGATCTCGGCGCGATCGTCGTCGAACAGCTTCGCGAACGTCGGCCGCAGGCGCGAGCGCGGCCCGAACGCCTTCTTGGGAGCGAGCACGAGCAGGTGCTCGGCGGATTGCAACGGCTTGGGATCGGCGGCAAACGAGAACTTCATCACCGGCTGAGTTTCGCCGACCGGTCGCGCTATTGGAACGCCGCACGGATGCGCACGGCGCGCGCGAGGCCGTCGCGCGATTGCAGGATCTTGCGGCGCACGTCGTCGCTGAGTTCGTGCTCGGCGAGGAAGCGATCGACGATCGCCAGTGCTTCCTCGGTGTTGTGGCCGTTGATGAATGCGTCGAGCCACGCCGGCATGAAGAAGATGCGCCGGTTGCGTTTGACCCAATCGACCTGCCCGAGGGCCGGTGCGAGGAACGGCAGCGTCAGCGCCTCCTGGCCGGGCCAGTGGAAGTAGCGCAGGCTGTCCTGCGTCCACTGCTCGGGCGGAGTGCCGAGTTGCAGGTATTGCTGCCAGTAGCGCTGCTTGACGGTTGCGTCGGGACGCGCCGCCTCGCTGACGAACAGTTCCTTGCCGATGTCGTCGTCGGCGAACTCGTCGCGCAGTGCCTGCAGTTGTTGCTCGCCTTCGCCCGCGGCGAGCAGTGCTGCCACGGCGAGGAAGCGATCGCGCCGGCCCGGCGAGAGGCCGGCGGGCAGGTTGCGTTTGCGGGCGACGTCGCGGCACAACTGAAGCGCGCGCTCGTCCTTGGCGAACCGGGCGAGGAAGCGGAACGTCGACAGTTCGCGGCCGGAAGGGCTCTCGTCGGCGAGCTGGGTGAGCAGCAGCGCGGACGTGCGTGCGCGCAACTCGGCAGCGCGTTCGTCGGGCACATAGCGCCACAGGCAGGTGCCCAGGCGCGACAGAAGCCAGCGGTGGGTGTCCGCATCGCGTTCGCCCGCGAGCATCGTCAGCAGCATGCGCGCGAATCGCAGGGGATCGAGTTCCGCTTCGCGCACCGCTTCGAAGAGGGCCGCCGCGCCGCACGCCTTGACCAGTGGGTCGTCTTCGGCCGGCAGGTTCTCGAGCAGCCATGCGGCGCTGGCCGGGTCGGGCACGAACTGCCCGTAGGCGACGTCGCGCGGGTTGGCAAGCACCGCCCGCGGGGTCGCGCGGCCGACCAGCGCGTCGATGGGGGTGCGCGTGGCGTCCGAGTCGATCGTGACCGTCGCCCGCGAGCCGTCCGGGCCGAACACCAGCAGTTCGAGCGCGAGCGGCCAACTGCCTTCGTTGTCGCCGAGGGCGCGCTGGGTGACGGCCGCCGAGGTGACTCTGCCGGCGTCATCGCTGGTGATCGCGACCCGCACCTGCGGCATCGACGGCGCCAGGAGCCAGCGTTCGGACCAGCGACCGAGGTCGGCGCGAGCCGCGCCTTCGAGCGCCGTCGCCAGGTCGCGCCAGGTCGCGTTGCCGAACGCGTGCTCGTCGAGAAAGGCCTTCACGCCGGCCTGGAACACGTCCGGACCGAGTTGGCTGAACAGCGCGCGCAGCACCGCTGGGGCCTTGTTGTAGACGATCGCGCCGTAGGCGGACTTCGCGTCGGCGAGGTTCTGTAGCTCTTGGAACACCGGCGTGGTGCCACGGGTCGCGTCGACGGCGTAGGCGCGCGGCTTGACCCGCTGCAGGAAGCGCAGCCACGCCCGCTGGCCGGGTTCGAGCGCCGCCATCGCGCGGTAGCCATAGAACGTCGCGAAGCCCTCCTTCAGCCACAAGTCGTCGAACCACTCCATCGTGACCAGGTTGCCGAACCACTGGTGGCTCAGCTCGTGGTAGACGAGTGTGCTGCGGCGGACCTGCTCGTCGACGGTCGGTTCGTGATCGAACACCAACGCTGCCTCGCGGTAGAAGATCGCGCCGGCGTGTTCCATGCCGCCGTAGGGAAAGCCCGGCACGAGCACCAGGTCGAGCTTGTCGAACGGATACGGGACCGCGAACGCCTGCTGCAGCCAGGCGAGGCCCTCGTGGTGCAGCTTCGCCAGCGCCGGGCGGTCGAGGTCGGTCTGTTTCGATGCGCGGTAGAGCACGCGCATCGGGCCCTGGCTGGTGATCCCCGGCACCTGCGGGTGCGGCGGGTTCCACTCGGCGAACGGCCCGCAGGCGAACGCGAACAGGTAGGTGGGCAGCGGCTTGCTCTGCGCGAACTGCCATAGACGACCCTCTGGTTCGTCCTTGCACCACGGTCGGGCGTCGTCGAGCGGGGCGGTGTTGGCGACCGCGTTCCAGGTCGTCGGCAGGTCGAGTTCGAGGCGGAACTTTGCGCGTAGGTCCGGCTGGTCGAAACACGGGAACAGGCCGTGTGCATCGGCCGGCACCAGCAGCGTGTAGTAGTAGCGGCGGCCGTCGGCCTGGTCGTGGTAGACGGTCAGCGGCGTGCCGGTCGGGCGGATCCTGGACCGGAACTTGGCGGTGACGCCGTTGCGGTCCTTGCCGAGCAAGTCGGCCGGTATCACCAGGTGGTTGTGCACGCGGCGCAGCTCGGCGTCCTGCCCGTTCACCCTGGTTTCCGTGATCGCTTCGCCGGCGAAGTCGAGGATCACCGGTTCACTCGGTGTGCGTTCGCCGTCGAGCCGAAAGCGCAGCCAGACGGTGCCCGCGACCTCGTCGGCATCTTCGTGCAGCGTGAACCGCAGATCGTACTCTACCTCGCGGATCGTCTGGCGGCGTGCCCGGGCCAGTTCGCGGTCGATGCCCGGAAGGGGATCCTGTGGTGGGAAGGCGGCGATCATGGCAAGGCCGGCGAGGATCATGATCGTGCAAGCTACGGTGCCGGCGATGGAATGCGAACCACCCCGGTTCGTGCCCAGCGGAATCAGCAGCGCGGCGCCCACGCGGCCGCCAGCGATTCGGCCGTGATCGCTTCGTGCGAGGCATTCCAGGTCGCCTGACCGGCTTCGAACAGGATCACTTGTGGTGACTCGTGGCGCACGCCGCACTCGTCGGCGATGGCTCGCGCGAGTTGGCGGTCGGCGATCACGTTGACGAACAGGGTCGGCACGTCGTCGTGCTCGACCTTGAACAGCTCGAACTGAGCCCGCGCCGCGGCGCTGATCGGGCACACCGGGCTGTGCTTGAACAGCAGGACGCGCGGGTGGGTCTGCAGAGCACTCTGGAACTGGTCGAGGTCGCGGAGCACCTGGTCGTTCATCGTAGTCTCCTCACTGGATGCGGACCCGGCCTTCGTCGTCGGCGACCACCACGCGCCCGACCATATCGACGAACAGTCCGTGGTCGACGATGCCGACGGTAGCGTCGAGCGTGGCGGCGAGCGCGGCTGGGTCGGGGATGCCGTCGGGATAGGCCGCATCGAGGATCCAGTTGCCGTTGTCGGTGAGCAGCGGTTCGCCGCCTCTCTGCCGCAGCTCGGTGGTGCAGCCGGTTGCTTCGATGCGTCGGCGCGCATGGGTCCAGCCGAATGGCAGCACCTCGATCGGCAGGCGGAACGCCTTGCCGAGCACGTCGACGAGCTTGTTCTCGCCGACGATGATCACCAGTTCGTCGGCGGCCGCAGCGACGATGCGTTCACGCGTGTGCGCGGCCCCGCCGCCCTTGATGACCTGCTTGTTCGGGTCGATCTCGTCGGCGCCGTCGATCGCGAGGTCGAGGCGTTCGACGTCGTCGAGCGACACCAACGGGATGCCGAGCGTGCGCGCGCGTTCGGCAGTGGCGGAGCTGGTCGGCGCACCGCGCACGTCGAGGCCCTCGTCGCGCATGCGTGCGGCGAGACGTTCGAGCACGAATGCGAACGTCGAGCCGCTGCCGAGGCCGATGGTGGCCCCGTCCGGCACCAGATCGGCGGCGGCGAACGCGGCTGTGCGCTTGGCGATGTTGGGATCGCGCATGGCGCCAACGTAGTCGAACCTTCGCTCGAGTTGGAGTGGTGTCGGCGAGTCCGTAAGGTCTGTGCCCAGCATGAAGAGACTGCGCGTCCTGGTGCTCGTGCACGAGCAACTGCTGCCGCCGCCCGACGCGGAGGAACTCGACTGGGAGGACACCTACCCCTACCAGATGGAGCTCGACGTGCAGGTCACGCTGCGCGAACTCGGCCACGACGTGCGCGTGCTCGGCGTCGGCAAGGACCTCGACGTGATCCGGCAGGCGCAGCGGGAGTGGCGGCCCGACATCGCGTTCAACGTGCTGACCGACTTCCACGACATCACCGCCTACGAAGCGCATGTCGTCAGCTACCTCGAGCTGCTCAAGCTGCCGTACACCGGCTGCAATCCGCGCGGGATCCTGCTCGCCAACGACAAGGCGCTGTGCAAGAAGATCCTGCTGTGGCACGGCGTGCCGTGTCCCGGTTTCACGAGCTTCCAGCCGGGGGGGCGGACGAAGCCGCGGCTGCCGCGCGGTCTGGACTACCCGGTGATCGTCAAGTCGGCCATCGAACACGGCAGCACCGGGCTGTCGCAGGCGTCGGTGGTGCGGACCGACGCGCAGTTGGCCAG
>DRKG01000053.1 GCA_011051855.1 bacterium
GACGTGGCGCGCTGCTCCGCCCGCTGCAGCAGTTCGTCGGCGCGTCGTTGGTCGGCTGCCGCGCGGAACCAGAGAATGCCCCAGATCGCGATTGCGGTGGCCAGCAGTGCTGCGATCAGCGCACTCTCCTTGCGGTGGCGACGGATGAACTTCGACGCGCGGGTCCAGGCGCCGGCCGGCCGCGCGTGGATCGGTTCCCAACTGAGGAAACGCTGCAGGTCCGCCTCGAACTCGGCTGCGGTCTGGTAGCGGTTCTGCGGGTCCTTCTCGAGTGCTTTGTTGCAGATCGTGACCAGGTCGCGCGGCACCTTCGCGTTGCGCTTGTGGATCGGCACCGGTTCCTTGAAGCAGATCTCGTAGACGACCTGTTGCAGGTTCTTGCCGTCGAACGGCCGGCGCAGCGTCAGCAGTTCGTAGAGGATCACGCCGAGCGACCAAATGTCCGCGCGATGGTCGACGTCGACGCGTTTGGCCAGCGTCTGTTCCGGGCTCATGTAGTGCGCCGTGCCGGTGATCTCGCCCGACATCGACAGGCTCTCGCGGCCTTCGTCGAGCGACTTGGCCAGCCCGAAGTCGAGCAGGCGCACCTGTCGCCGGTCGTCGATCATCAGGTTGCGCGGTTTCAGGTCGCGATGCACCACGTGGTTGTGGTGTGCGGTGGCCAGCGCCGATGCGACCTGTGCGGCCAACAGCGCGCATTCGGCGACATAGCCCTTCTCCTTGGCGATGCCGAGGGAGCCGGTGTGCACGCCCTCGCCGTCGCCGTTCGCCAGGCGCAGGTCGTCGAGCACGTCGGCCAAGTTGCGGCCGGCGACGTAATCCATCGCCAATGCGAAGGTGCCGTCGACCTCGACCAGTCGGTGTACGGGCACGATCGCCGGGTGGCGCAACTGCGCGGTCGCCATCGCCTCGCGCCGGAAGCGCTCGACGTGTCGTTTGCTCAGGGTCAGACCGCTGGCCATCACCTTCAGCGCCACGGTGCGGTCGAGAGAGCGTTCGCGCGCGAGGTAGACGACGCCCATGCCGCCACGGCCGAGCTCCTCCAGGATTTGGAAGTCGCCGAACGTGCGGCCGTCATCCGGCTCCGGCACCGCCTCCTGCCACTCCTGCGCACCGAACAGGCCGTCGAAGGTCAGGAACTCGCGGCACTGCATCAGGATCTCGCCCCGCAACGACTCCTCGTAGTCCTGCGCGAACGAGAGCGGGTCCGGCGACCGACCCGACGTGTGCAGTTCGACGAAGCGCTCGA
Source organism: bacterium (assembly GCA_011051855.1). GTDB lineage: Bacteria > Planctomycetota > UBA1135 > UBA1135 > UBA2386. The sequence continues at coordinate 1,250 of DRKG01000053.1, forward strand.
CCGCGCGCTGCACCGCGGCCTTGCGCACGCCTTCGTCGCGGCTCACGACTTCCGGGCGGTTCGCGTCGGCCATTTCACGACTCCCGTCGCGACAACAGCCCCGCCAGCCGAGCCTGCGCGCGGGACAGCAGGGCCCGCACGGATCCCTCGGTCGGCAACCCCATTTCGGCGCAGATCTCGGCCGTGTCGAGTTCGAGATAGCGTCGCAGCACGATGACTTCCCGTTCGCGGTCGGGCAACTGCTGCAGCGCCGCCCGGATCCGCTCGGCCAGTTCGTTCTCGTCGTGGATCTGCGACGGAGTCGCGTCCTTCGCAGGCACCAGGTCCGCGTGGCCGTCGTCGATCGTCACGACGCCGCCCTCCGCCGAGCGCTTCTTGGTCTCCAGCGCTCGGATGCGGCGGATGATCTCGTACTCGGCGCCCTTCAGCAGCCAAGCGAGGAACGAGCCTTCGCCGCGATACTCGAACTGGTGGAGTCGGCGCAGCGCCGACAAGATCGCGTCGTGGGTCGCATCCTCGCTGTCGGCCATCAACACGCGATACTTCGGCCCGATCAGTTTGCGCAGGGCCGCCCGCAGGCGGTCCCGGTAGCGCTGGAACAGCAGGTCGGTCGCATCACGATCCTGTTCCAGTGCGCGGTTGACGAGGTTGCGCGTGTTGTCGTCCAAGAACGGAGCCCGGTTCGAGAAACCCTGATTCTGCACGGGTTTCCGTTGCCGGCAAGGCACGCGCCGTCGCCCTGACGCGATTCGCGTCGCGAATACGTGGCGGCCGAGCACGGCGCGGATGGTGGCGAAGGTGGTCATCGTGCCGCCAGGGAAGAACCGAACCGCCCGCCGCGCACGCACAATTTCTGCCAACTGATCGCTTGGGTGTTGGTCGGGGCCAGGGGCCAGAGGATGGTCCTCCCCAGGGGGAACTACCAGTTTGGTGGTGCGAATGTGCGGTAGAGCGAAAAGCTTCGGCCGTCCAGAAGGGCTCGTAGCGCGGATTCCTGCCTCTGGAAGGCCTTCAAGCGCCGCTCATGTCCTGAATGTCTGGCCGAGCGGCGTATGTAAGGCGTCGGATAGAATAAGGTTATAACGTTGGCTGTGGCGATCGGGTCGACCAACACGCAAGCGATCAGTTGGGTGGAGGAGGCCTGGGGGCGGGGCGTGGTATCCTCCGGCCCGCACCCCATGAACCATCACCCCCTCAGAGCCGCCACCGCGCTGCTCCTCTGCTCATGCCACGGTGCACCGGAAACCGCGGTGGAGCTCGATCGGGGCGATGGGGCGCTCGACGCCCGGGGGTTCCCGGCGCCGGCGTCGCTGTTGCGCGGTTTCGATCGGCGCGATGTGGGCGGCGGGTGGGCGGTGGGTGACGAGGTTCTGTTCGGGCTGCGGCTCGACAAGGGTGGTCGACGGCGCAATTGGCTGTTGCGGCTGCGGGTGCTCGAGCCCGAGGCCGGGGTGGCGGGGGGGGACGCGCAGGAGGGTGATGCGGAGTGGTCGCTGCGCGTCAACGGGAAGCTCGAGCACTTCGCTTCCCGGGTGGCGGGGGTCGAGGCGGTGGTGATGGACGAGGCGGGGGGTGTGATCGGGCGTTCGCGCACCTTGCTGCCGCGCGACTTCCTCTCCCGGGGGATCGCGGGCGCTTGTGCGATCGCGGATCGTGCCCGGCGCGGCCTCCGGCGCGTTCCAGGCGCGGCAGCGGGGCGTCGGCCGCTTGCCGAGGCGACCGTCTGTGCGATCTCGTTGCTGCAGGTGGTGCAGGAAGATTCGGTCTTGGCGCCGTTGTTGTGGGAGGTGGTCGAGAAGCCGTCGGTGTGGTCGGTGGTGCGCAATCTGGGGGCCAGGGTGGTGCTGCAGCCGAAGTTCCACGACGTGCGCACGGTTCCGTCGCCGGTGTCCGGCAACTGCGACGCGACCTGGGCATTGCCGATCGGGCTCGCGGTGAACGGGGAGCCCGCGCTCGCGATCGAACTGTTCGTCACCGATGCGGCGTCTCCCTACTCGCTGGCCGGCGGCCTGCTCGGTGCTACCGCCCGGCACCCGCGTGATCCGGGAGTGTCCTTCTCGTTGCTGCTGCTGTCGGCGCGAAGGGCGCTTCCGGCGCGGGGCGAGGTGGAATAGGGACTCTCGATCGGCGCGCGTCCCGCTGCGGGACGGATGGCAAGTCCGGTCGGGTCAACTGCCGATAGAGCCGGCATGAACTGGCATGCCGTCGTCCTTGCCCCGTGCTGCTGTGGCCTGTTGTTCGCGCAGACGCCTCCGGCGCCGGCGGGTAGCGTGAAATCCGGTGGGAGTGCCGGCAAGCAGCAGACTGCGCGCATCCGCGAGCGCGCGGCCAGCATGCGCGAGTCGATCGTGCGTGGCCGCCAGGTGAAGAGCCACGTCAAGGTGGTCGTCCGTCTGAAGAATGGCAACAAGCTCACCGGTGTCGTCAAGGACGGGCGCCTCGTCGAGCGTGTGGATGGCCTGCGGTTCGTGGACGCACAGGCGCGTGAGCCCGGCGCCGGCATCCGCCTCTGGTACACCGGCGGCACGCGGAGCTACATCTTCGTGCCGTTCGAGAGTCTGAAGACCTACGAGGTCGTGCAGCGGTTGTCGGCTCGGCAGTTGCTGGAGATCGAGAAGGAGATGCAGATGGCCGAGGCGCGCGCCGCCGAGCGCGCACGGCGCGCGGCGCAGAAGGCGAAGGGCAAGGCCGAGGGTGACGTGCAGAAAGCGCTCCAGCCCGGCCAACTCCAGCCCGGCCAACTCCAGCCCGGCCAACTCCAGCCGGGCCAACTTCCGCCGGGCCAACTGCCGCCGGCCGAATCGACGGGCGCCGGCAAGGCCGAGACTGCCGAGACCACCAAGGCCTCGCCGGCCAAGGTCGAGTCCGACGGTGCGGCCGACGTCGAACAGATGAAGCGCGAACTGCTGTGGTCGGAGCTGTTGCGCAAATACCCGCCGAAGCTCGGTTGGAACGAGGCGAAGAAGAACGAGATCGCGCGCCGCCTGAACGTCGTCGGCGCGGTGCCGAGCGACGCGGAGCTGTACTTCGTCGAGCACTTCGACGATTGGATCCAGGCGTGCGAACACAACGGCATCGACCCGAACGCCGCCACTGAGCAGAAGCCGCAGACCAAGCGTGAGCGGCGCAAGGCCGAGCGCGAGCGGATGCGCGGCCGCTGATCGACGGCGAATCCCCGTGTTCGCGCTTGATCCGGCCGCCGTCGGGGCGGTTTGCTTCTGCGCATGCAGAGCGCCTTCTTGTTCACTGGTCAAGGATCACAGTTCACGGGCATGGGGCGGGATCTCGTCGAACGGTTCGACGTCGCCCGCGAGACCTTCGCCGAGGCCGACGAAGCGCTCGGCGAATCGGTTTCGGCGCTCTGCTTCGAAGGGCCGGATGAACGCCTGCAGCTCACCGAGAATACGCAGCCGGCGACCTTGACGGTGGCGGTGGCGGCGTTTCGCGCGCTCGGGCGCACGCCGGAACTGGCGGCCGGCCACAGCCTCGGTGAATACGCCGCGCACGTCGCCGCCGGCACGTTCTCGCTGGCGGACGCGGTGCGACTGGTGCGCAAGCGGGCGCAGTTCATGCAGAACGCGGTGCCGGTCGGGACCGGCGGCATGGTGGTGCTCCGCAAGATGGGCCTTGCCGAGGTCGAGGCGCTGGTCGCCAAGGTCGACGCCGGCGTCTGCGAGATCGCCAACCGCAACGAACCGCAGCAGACGGTCGTTTCCGGCGAGATCGCGGCGATGGACCAGTTGGTCGAGCTGGCGCCACCGCGCAAGGCGATGAAGCTCGCCGTCAGCGTGCCGTTCCACTGCTCGTTGCTGCGTTCGGCCGGTGAGGAGTTCGCGGCGGTGCTCGATGACACCGAGATGCAGGATCCGGCGTTCCCGATCTGGTGCAACGTCGACGCCAAGCCGGTGACAAGCGCGGCGGCGGCGCGCGATGCGTTGCAGCGGCAGTTCGCGGGCGCCGTTCTGTGGTTCGACACGGTCAAAGGAATGCTGCAGGCGGGCGTGCGCCGGTTCGTCGAGTGTGGGCCGAAGCCGACGCTCGTGAACATGGTCAAGCGCATCGCGGCCGGCGCCGGGGTCGATGGTGTCGAAACGGTCGCGGCGACGACCGCCGACGAAGTGCAGGCGCTCGCGGCGTCGTGACCGCGGCGGGCGAACGGCCGCCGCACCCGCTGCGGCAGGCGCTGTGGCCGTTGGGGCTGCTCTACGGTGCGGTCGCGGCAGCGCGCAATCTGGCGTTCGCGACCGGCGTCAGGCGGGTGCATCGCCTTGGCGTACCGGTCGTGTCGATCGGCAACCTCGCCGTCGGTGGGACCGGCAAGACACCGACGGTCGCGTTCCTGTGCCGGCTGGCGAAGGAACGTGGCCGCACGCCCGGTGTGCTCGCCCGTGGCTATGGCCGCGCACCCGGGGCGAGACTCAACGACGAAGGCGAACTGTTGCAGCGCCGCATGCCGTGGTTGTTGCAGGAACAGGATCCCGACCGGGTCGCCGCCGGCCGCCGGTTGCTCGAGCGCGGCGCCGACTTCGTCGTGCTCGACGACGGCTTCCAGCACCGGCGTTTGCACCGCGATCTCGACGTGGTGTGCCTCGATGCGCGCCTGCCGTTCGGCAACGGCCAGTGTCTGCCCGCCGGTGATCTGCGCGAGTTTCGATCCGGCCTGCGCCGCGCCGACGTGCTGTTGTTGACGCGCGCTGGTTCGTTGGCGCCCGAGCACCGCGCCGACCGCGTGCACGGCCTGCGCCGCATCGCCGGTCGCGATCTGCCAGTGCACTTCTGTGAGCACCGACCGAGCGAACTCGTGCGACGACCCGATGGCGCCAACGAGCCGGCTACGGCGCTGCGCGGCCGGCGTGTCGTGCTGTTGTCGGCGATTGCCAGGCCGGGGGGCTTTCGTGCCACCGCCGCGGCGCTCGGCGCCGAGATCGTGGGCGAGTTCGCCCATCGCGATCACCACACCTTTACCGAACGGGAGCTCGAGGCGGCGGTCGAGCACGCGCGTCGCAGCGATGCCGAGCTGCTGACGACGGAGAAGGACGACGCGCGTCTCGGGGACGCCGCCTTCGCCCGTCTGGTGTTGCGCATCGAGCTGCAGTTCTTGGATGCCGAGCCACCGGCCGAGGAGTGGTTGCTGTGACGACGCAGTCGCAAGTGAAGGCGAAGCAAGTGCGGCTCTCGCACCGAGTCGTCTATTGGGTCGCGCGCGCGGTGATCGGCGTAGCGGCGCGCGTGCCGCAATGGCTCGGTTACCGCGCGGCGGCGTGGCTCGGTCGATTGTGGTTCCGGCTCGACAAGCGCCGCCGTCGCTACGCGCTGCGGTTCTTGCGCAACGCCTATCCCGAGTTGTCGGAACGTGAACACCTGCGGCTGGGTAGCAGCGCAACGGCGAACCTGTTCATGGTGCCGCTCGACATGGCTCGCCTGACCCGTTTGCTGGCGCGCGGCGGCAGCCTCGAGGAGGTCGTCGACTACTCGCGCGCCCCCTGCCTCGCCGAGGTGAAGCCACCGTTCCTAGGCCTGTCGGCGCACCTTGGTAGCTGGGAAGTCGGTGCCTGTGCCGTCGCCCAGCGGGTCGGCGGTGCGCACGGCATCGCCCGCGTCTCGCGCAATCCGCTGCTGAACGACTGGCTGTTGCGCAACCGCGCCAACGGCGGGTTGATCATCCACCCGCGCCGCGGCGGTTTCCGCGACCTCGCGCGCGCGGTCGAGGGCGGCAGCGTCGGACTGCAGGTCGTCGACCAGAACCAGCGCCTGCGCGGCGTGTTCGTGCCGTTCTTCGGCGAGCTCGCCAGCACCGAGCGCGCCGCCGCGAGCCTCGCCCTGCGTCGCGGCTACCCGATCGTCATCGGCACCGCGTTGCGGCGCGGCTATCGCTTCCGGTTCGATCTGATCATCAACGGCCCATTCCATCTGCAGCGCACCGGCAACAAGCAAGAGGATCTGCTTGCTGCCGTGAAGCGGATCAACCAGGAACTCGAACGCCTGATCCGTGAAGGGCCCGACCAGTACCTCTGGATCCACGATCGCTACCGCACCCAGCCGAAGGTGGGCGAGGTGGTCGCGGCCGACGAGGGCGACTCGTCCGACGAGTGAGCCTGGGCGGATGGCACGCCCGCCAGGATTCGAACCTGGGACCGCCGGCTTAGAAGGCCGATGCTCTATCCAGCTGAGCTACGGGCGCCCATGCCTCCCACGGTAGCGGAGGTTGCGGCGAGCGGAAGCGGTGTCTGGGTGCATTCGCCGGTGCGCGTCGGTGCCGTAGGGGCGGGGAGGGGGGTCGAGAAGGTGGCAGGTGAATGCCACAATCACTGCTCAGCCCCGTTGTGGGGCCCTGGATATGAACAACGCATCGATTCGTGGTTTCTTGGTTCTGCCTCTGGTGGGGGTGTTTGCGGTCGCCTGTGGCGGCGGCGGGGGTGGCGGGGCCACGCCGCCGGTGACAGGGGCGACGCTGGCCGGCACGGTGCAGATGCCGTCGGTTGCGCCGGCGGCCGCGACGACGGGCTTCGAGCCGATGGTCGCGGGCGAGGTGGTGGTCTGGTTCGAGCCGGGGCACTCGGTCGCCGACCTCGATGCCGTCGGCTTCGACCTCGTGCGCGGCGGCAGTGGCCCGATCGCGGTGTATCACGCCCGCAGTGCAGAGGGGCGATCGTCTTGGCGGGATGGCGCGCGCGTCGCGGATTGCGTCGAGAAGGCGACCTGCGATGCGGCGGATGCGATGGCCGCGATGGACGGCGTGCGGTGCGCCAGCCCGAACTACCTGCTGCGGGCGTTCGTCGAGCCGAACGACACCCACTACGACAAGCAGTGGCACTACCCGCAGATCAACCTGCCGCAGGCTTGGGACGTGACGCAGGGATCGCAGGGCGTGATCGTCGCGGTGCTCGATACCGGCATCGTGTCGGCCCACCCGGACTTCCAGGGACGGCTGGTAGGCGGCTACGACATGATCAGCAACCCGCAGACGGCCAGGGACGGCGATGGCCGCGATCCCAACCCCGAAGACGTCGGCGACCTGATCACGCCACAGGGATCGAGCTTCCACGGCACGCACGTCGCGGGCACGATCGGGGCGAACGGCAACGACGGGCAGGGCGTCGCCGGCGTCGACTGGAACTGCCGTTTGATGCCGGTGCGCTGCCTCGGTCAGGGCGGCGGCACCATCGACGACATCGCCAACGCGATCCTGTTCGCGGCCGGCCTGCCGAATGCGAGCGGCGTGGTGCCGCCGCAGCGCGCGGACATCATCAACATGAGCCTCGGGGGGCCCGGGCTGAACCCCGTGCTGGAACAGGCGTGTGACCAGGCGGCGGCAGCGGGGGCGCTGCTGGTCGCCGCCGCCGGCAACGACAACAGCGACCAACCGAACTCGCCGGCGGCGTTCGATTCGGTGCTGTCGGTGGGCGCGGTCGACCTCGTCGGACAGCGCGCGCCGTACTCGAACTACAGCTCGACGATCGACATCTGGGCGCCGGGCGGCGACATGAGTCAGGATCGCAACGGCGATGGCTTCCCGGACGGGGTGCTGTCGACGATGGCGGACGACCAGGGGCAACTGTTCTACAAGTTCGAGAACGGCACCTCGATGGCGAGCCCGCATGTCGCGGGCGTGGCCGCGCTGGTCAAGGCGGCCAACCCGAGCTTGACCGCGCAGCAGCTCCGTCAGGTGCTGATCGGCAGCGCCGGTGGTGCCAACCTCGGTTTGCCGAACAACGGTCGGTTGATCGATGCGTTCGCCGCGGTGCAGTCGGCCGCCGGTAGCGGTGGCAACCCGGTGACCACGCCGGTGCTCGCGGTCGAGCGCACGGTCGTCGACTTCGGTGCGACTGGGGTCGCCGACAGCGTAGTCCTGCAGAACCTCGGCAACGGTCTGTTGACCTACGTCGGCGGTTTCGCCGACCCGCCCGCCAGTTGGCTCACCGCGGATGTCTTCGAGACCCTCGCCAACGACGGCATCGACGGCGATCGCCTCGAACTGCAAGTCGACCGCAGCGGATTGCCGAACGGGGTCCAGCAGACCACGATCACGCTGAACTACAGCGACGGCAGCAACCAGGTCAGCATCGACGTCGTCGTGCGGTTGCAGGTCGGCCAGGCGACGGTGGCGAACGATACGGTGTTCGTGCTGCTGGTAGACCCGGTGACGCTCGAGACCTACTACCAAGCGGTCACCGATGCGACGGCCGGCTTCCAGTTCTCGTTCGCTGGTGTCGACCCCGGCGTCTACCTGTTGGTCGCCGGCACCGACCGCGACAACGACGACTTCCTCGGCGACGAGGGGGAGCTGTTCGGCGCCTATCCGAGCATCGACGTGCCGATCGCGGTCGAGGTGTCGACCGGGGCGAGCTTGGCCGACCTCCAGTTCGGCCTGCAGGAACTGGCGACGTTGCAGTCGCTCGGCCTCGGCACCGCCGAGACCGCATCGGCGGAGACCACCTTCCGGAGGTTGTACTGATGCGGAAGGCGATCGTCCTGCCGGCGCTGCTGGGCGCCTGCGCGTGCGCTCCGACGGGGTTGCCCGAGCCCGATTGGGCCGGTCCGCCGGTCAACATCTGCCACCGCGGCCACGGTGGCCTCTGGATCGAGTTGGTCGCGCCGACCGCCGGGCACGAGTTCACGCTCGGGGAGGTGCGGCGTGACGGCGCGCGCGTCGATGTGTGCATGCGCCACCGAAGGCCGTCCGGCGAGCTGGTCGCACAGGTGGTCACGCCGATCGCGGTCGACGTGCCGGCCGCGCAGCTCGGTGACGCGCGCACGGTCTCGGTCTGGATCGCGAGCGACGGCGATCCGCGGCGGTTGGTGATGACGCTGGCGCGCCGCTGAGTCGCCGCGTGTCACAGGCCGGCGCGCGCGACGATGGCGAGGAACTCCTGCTGCCAGTGGTAGCCGTCGAGCAGCGTCGGGTCGTCGTCGCCGAGCAGCTTGCGCGCCACGTAGAGCGCCTCGATCGACGCGAGCCCGCCGGTGGGGTCCGCGAACAGCTTGCTGACGCGCGGATACGCGGTGCGCAAGCCGCCGGGGATCGACCTCCGCAGCGGTTGCCCGACGACGCATTGCTGCAACTGGGGCAGCCATCGCCAGGTCGAATCGAGCAGCAGGAGCGGGTGCCCGCGGTCCTGCAGCGACAGCGGTTCGGCATCGACGGCGAGCAGCACGAAGCCGGTCGCATCGAAGCGCAGGTCCGGCTTGCCGCGCAGGAACGTCATCTCCGGCCGATCGTGGAGGAAGCGCAGCGAGCACTTCCTGACGCGTTCCTTCGGGTGGCGGATCACCGTCGTCGGCACGGGGGTCACGGCGTCCCCTCCGCGAGTTGGTGCTGCACGGCGGCTTCGACGGCGTCGACGTCGATGCCCAGCACGCACTGGGGCGATGCGCACGTGCGGCGTCGGCAGGGTCGGCAAGGCACGTCGTGGAACACCAGTTCGTGGTGCACGCCGCCGTGGGCACGCGGCCCGTAGCGCCGCTCGTCCTTCGGGCCGAAGATCGCCACGCAGCGCGCGCCGACGGTCGAGGCGAGGTGCAGCGGCCCCGTGTCGGCGGCGACGACCACGTCGCAGTGACGCATGGTGCCGGCGAGGCCGGCCAGGCCGAGCTGGCTGCCGTCCGCCGCGCGAGCGCCGGGGGCGGCTTGCAGCGCCGGTTCGGCGAGCTCGCGTTCGCCGGGGCCGAATCCGACCACGACGCCGATGCCGCGCCCCGCCAACCGCCGCGCCAGCTCGGCGAAACGGTCGCGCGGCCAGCGCTTGAACGCAGCGAACGCCGACGTGCCCGGGTGCAGCAGCACGCGCGGCCGCTGCAGGCCGGCGAGCAGTTCGGGGGGCGGTTCGCACGTTGCGAGCGTCGGCGCCGCGGGAGTGCCGGACAACCCGATCGCCGCCAGCAGGCGATGGCCGATGTCCGCCCGATGGGGCGGCGGCGTCGGCATCGGCACGGTGATGTCGTAGGCGAACGTCGCGCCCTCGCGCGCCGCGGGCGGGCCGGGGCCGACTTTGGTGGCGGCCTTGGTCCAGAATACGTGCCAGGCGCTCTTCTGGATGCCGTGCAGGTCGAGCACGACGTCGTAGCGGGTGCGGCGCAGGCGCAGGATGCTGGCCGGAATGCGCCGCTTGTGGCGGCGCGGGTAGATGTGCACCGCGTCGAGTTGCGGGTGTCCGTCGAGCAAGCGGGCGAAGCGGTCCTCGACCAGGAAGTCGACGTGTGCGTCCGGGCGCTCACGGCGCAGGGCCGCGACGGTTTCGAGTGCAAACAGCACGTCGCCGAGCGCGCTCAATCGGACCACCAGCACGCGGCCGCCATGCGGCAGGTGCTGCAGGCCGGGCAGTTCGGTCGAGGCAGGCGCGGGCGTCACCCCGGCAGCATTCGCGATCGGCGGGCCGACTTCCAGTAGCATGGTCCGGGTGGCAGGCTTCGGTCCGTTCGTCGAGATGCGGCAGCGCGGTCAGGTTGGCTGGGTGCGCGAGGACCTGAGCGGGATGGGGCTCGACGTGTTTTGGCAGGAACTCGAACCCCTCCCCGACGCCAAGGGACGCGGCGGGGTCGGTCGGCTCGATGTCGGCGGGCTCGAACTGGTCGTGCGACCCTATCGGCGGGGCGGCGCGCTCGGCTCGCTGCTGCACGACCGCTACCCGCAACCGGCGCGTTGCCGGCGCGAACTCGAGGTGCTCCTCGCCCTGCAGGCGCAGGGGGTGCCGGTGACGGCTCCGGTGGCGGCGGTCGCCCGCCGGGGGCGCGCGTTCTGGCGGCTGCGACTGTGCACCGAGTTCCTGGCAGGTGCGATGACCGTGCCCGCCTTCCTCGCGGCGCATCCGGCGCGCCGCCGCGCGGCCGCCGACGCGGTCGGCACCGTGGTGCGGTTGGCGTTCGCCGCCGGTTTGCGCCATCCCGATCTGCACCTCGACAACGTGCTGTGCCGACCCAGCGGCGATGGGGCGAACGGATACAAGGTGCGCGCGGTGCTCGTCGACGTGGACCGCGCGCGCATCGCTCCGCCCCTTTCCCAGCGGGCGAAGGACGAGATGCTGGTGCGTTTGCAGCGCCACCTGGTGCGCCACCGGAGCCGGCTCGCCGCGTTGCCGACCCGGGCCGAGACGATGCGGTTTCTGTGCGCCCTTGGGCTCGATCGCACGAGCCGCCACGAAGCCTGGCGGCGGCTCGCGGCCAAACTCGCGCGTTCGTTGGCGCGTCGCGGTCGCGGGCGACGAACGCGGGCGAACCCGGCCTGAGCGTTCGATCGACGGCCTGCGTTTTTCTGCCGCGAATGTGAAACCACCCTGGCCCTGGCGGGTAGTTCCGGTGTCCGTGGCATGGGTGTGAGCCCTTGCTTGAGGACTCCCAACAAGACTCTCCACCGAGGAAGCTCGGGCACGTCGTCCGGGTTTCCGGGGGCGAGGTGGAGAGTCTTCCTTCGTGTACCGGCTTCTATCGCGAGTGGCTGCGCGCCTCGCGTCGTCGGCCTGGTCAGTGGATCCGTGCAAGCCACGGCGCGATGGCCGCGTCCGTGTCCGCACCGTCGTCGGCGAGCGCGGTGACCAGCACCTCGCGTAGTTCTTCCAGGGATGCGCCGAGGTGCATGGCGCCGCGCGCGTGGCCGGCGAATTGGCGCTTCTGTCGCTGCGCAACCAGCACGCCGACCGCGATCAGTTCGCGCGTTTGCGGCGGCAGGTGCGGGCGCGTCAGGATGCGACCGTAGGCGGCCTCGAACACGAAGTCGTGCAGCTCGCCGTGGTAGCTGGCGAGCATCGCGCGCACCGCCGTCTGGTTCTTGCCGTAGATGGTCGCGAACAACTCCTCGCCGGCGGCCCGCTGCCGCTCGGGCGGCAGCGCGCCGCCTTGCGGCGGGCGTTCGCTCGGCCAGGCGCGCGCGGCGTGCTCGAACGCCGTGATCACCCGCGGGAAGCCGCAGAACAGCACACATTGCAGCAGGGTTTCTTCGATGTCGGCACGCGGCTGCCCGAGTTGGCGCGCGAGCTCGGCCCAGCGCTCGAGGCGCGGCCAATCGGCGTGCCAGATTGCGGTCGCACAGCCGATCAGGGTGCGGATCCGAGGTGCGAGGTGTTCGCGGTCGAGCAGGCGTTCGGGCTGCATGGCACGAGGCTACCCGCGCATCGCTCGGCAGTCGCGCCTGCGCGCGTCGGATCGGTTCCGGTCAGCTCATGCTGGCTTCCGCGGTGGCGGCGAGGATCTCGGCGTGCTGCTCGTCCGTCAATCGCAGCGTCGCCAACGCGTCCTCATCGTGGCGGTCGCCGATCCATCCGCCGTCGCCGGTCGCTGCGAGGTGGGCGAAGGTGTTGCCGGCCTTGACCAGGAAGCCGCGCGCCCAGTCCTCGGCGTTGGTCGCCGGGCTGTGGTGGTACATCACCGCCGCCTGCACGGTCGGCGCCAGCTTCCAGCGGTTGGCGAGCAGTCCGCCGACGTGGGCGTGGTTGAAGCCGAACACTTCTCCTTCGGCCTTGGCGAGCGGTACGCCGCTCTGCCGCGACAGGGTCAGCGCCTCCCGGAAGCGGTCCTGCTGCGAGTCGATCAGGATCAGCTTGCCGATGTCGTGGATCAGGCCGCAGGTGTAGGCATCGTCCTTCGGGAAGCCGTCGGCGATCTCGCACGTCTCGGCCAGCATGCGGCACGCGACCGCCGTCTTGAAGCTGTGGTCCCACAGCCAGTCGGCGTCGAAGCCCTCGCGCTCGTTGCCGTTGTCGAACGTCTGCAGTACGGTCGCCTGCACGACCAGGTTCTTGATCACCTTCAGCCCGAGGATCGAGCAGGCGAGGTTGATGTTCGAGACCGGGTTCTTCAGGCCGTAGAACGAACTGTTCACCAGCCGCAGCGCCCGGGTCGCGATCGCCGGGTCCTTTTCGATCACCTTTGCGGCGTCCTTGGCCGAACCATCCGGCGAGTTGAAGATCGCGGTGATCTCGGTCAGCACGGTCGGGATGGTCGGGATGCTGACGGTGCCGTCGATGAGATCCTCGAGTTCGGCGGTGGTGCTGATCATGGCGAACCTGGGCGTCGCGGGCAGCCCTCTCCGCCGCGTGCGCCGGGGGCTGTCTTCGTCGCCGTGACGAGGCCGACTTGATCGCGATCAGGGACGCCGGTCGAGGTGCGCCTGGCTGCCGTAGACATCGTCGCGAAGCGTCGTTGCCAGCGTGCGCTCGGCCGCCGTCAAGGTGCCGGGTTGCGGTATCCGTTCGAGACTGGCGGCCAGTTCGGCGACGAGTGCGCGGCGCAGCCGCGCGCGCAGCGAGTCGTCGACCTCGACGTGGTCGGCGACGGCGGCGACGAACGGCGTGTGCTGCGGGCGGTGCAGCACCAGCGAACCGTGGTGCAGCACGCGCGGCCGGTCGGTCGTGATGCGCCGCTGTGCCGAGCCGAGCAGCTTGCCCGCGTCGGTGACCAAGTCGTCCTTGACCGGCGCGGCGAAGCACCAGCGCTCGCTCGGCCGTGCGCTCTGGGGGCCGCCGACGGGGGCGCGGCGGCACGGCACCCCGAGGGCTCGCAGGACGCGTACGATCGCGTCGTGCAGCAGCGCATAGCTCGCGGCGATGTCGTGCGGCAGCAACGCCGCGTCGAGTGCCAGCGAGAAGGTCAGCTCATCGCCGTGGTGGATCGCTCCGCCGCCGGTCGCGCGGCGTACGATCGGCGTCGTGGGCCCCAGATCGGCGAAGTCGCTGAGCGACTGGAACCAGCCCAGGGAGACGGCGTGCGGTCGCCAGCCGTAGAGGCGCAGGGTGGGCTTGCCGCCGCAGCGCAGCAGTGCCTCGTCGACGGCCATGTTCCAAGCCGCCTCCGCCGGCGGGTCGACCAGCACCCGCAGGGACTTCCGGTCGTCGGTCAGGCGATCAGCCTTCGGCCTTGCAGTGCTCGTCGTAGGCCTTGCCGTCCATCAGGTCGGGCGCTTCGGCGGAGACCTTGACCTTGATCATCCAGGCCTTGCCGAACGGCTCTTCCGACAACCATTCGAGGTTGTCAGCGAGTTCTTCGTTGCTGTCGAGCACTTCGCCGGAGACCGGCGAGTAGAGGCTGCTGACGGCCTTGACCGACTCGATTTCGCCGAAACTCTCGCCGGCGGTGACGGTGGCGCCCTTGGCCGGCAGGTCGAGGAACACCAAGTCGCTCAGGTGGGACACGGCGTAGTCGGTGATGCCGATGGTGGCGGTGTCGCCTTCGATCCGGCACCACTCGTGGCTCTTCTGGAACTTGAGGTCGTCTGGACGCATGGGGGGGAGTTCTCGGACTTCTGCGTGATGGGGAGAGGGTGAGGGCGGGGCGCGGGCGCGTTCAGCGCGCGCGCTTGTAGAACGGCAGTTCGGTCACGACGCACGGTTCGTGCTTGTCGCGCACGACGAAGGTCAGTTCGGTGCCGACCGCGGCGAACTCGTCCGCGACGTAGGCGGTGGCGATGTTGGTCGGGGTGCCGAGGCCGACGGGAGCGGGCTTCGACAGGGTCGGCGAGATGCTGCCGGAGCAGACCTTGCCGATCGTGCGGTCGCCGGCGGCAATCGGGTAGCCGTGGCGCGGGCAGCGCCGGCTGTGCGTGGTCAGCCCGACGAGCTGGCGGCCGGTGCCGCCGGCCGCGGTGACCTTTTCGAGCGCCGCGCGCCCGACGAAGTCGTGCGTCATCTTCACCGCCCAGCCGAGGTTGGCTTCGAGCGGGTTGGTGGTCTCGTCGATCTCGTGGCCGTAGAGGGGCATGCCGGCTTCGTGGCGCAGGGTGTCGCGCGCGCCGAGGCCGATCGGCTGCAGACCGTCGTCCTTGCCGGCGTCGAGGAACGCGTTCCAGACCCGCTCCTCTTCGCCGGCCGGCACGTAGGCCTCGAAGCCGTCTTCGCCGGTGTAGCCGGTGCGCGACAGCATCATCGCTACGCCCGCGACCTCGGTCTCCATCCACGCGTAGTAGCCGAGCGAAGCCAGGTCGCCGGCGCAGAGCCGCTGCGTGATGTCCTGCGAGCGCGGGCCCTGGATCGCGATCATGCCGAGCTTCTGGGTGCAGTCTTCGACGGTGCAGTCGAAGTCCGCGGCGATCGCGCGCATGCGCTCCAGGTCGCGCGCCGCGTTGCCGGCGTTGACGACCACGAAGAAGCCTTCGTCGCCCCAACTCGAGCCGGTGGGGTTGCGGTAGAGCAGGATGTCGTCCTGGGTCAGACCCTGCTCGTCGAGGATCAGCGCGTAGCGGATGCGGCCCGGCTTGATCGCCGCGGCGTCGTTCGTCTGCAGGCGCTGCAGGAAGTCTGCCGCCTGTGGGCCGTTCACCCGCACCCGCCCCATGTGGCCGAGGTCGAACAGGCCGGCGTGCTCGCGCACCGTGTTGGCTTCGTCGAGGATGCCGCGGTACTGGACCGGCATGTTCCAGCCGGCGAACGGCACCATGCGCGCGCCGGCGGCGATGTGGACGGATTCGAGGGCGGTGGTCAGCATCGGGGCGGCAGAGTCTAGCCCGATCTATGCACGAACCACCACCCCCGGCACGCACCATCCACGCCCATGCGGCAGAAGAGCGGCCGCCTGCGGCGTCCGTTCGCTCCGCGAACTCCTTGGCAGAATGCTC
>DRKG01000054.1 GCA_011051855.1 bacterium
AGGTGGTTGCCGGCATGATGCTGGCGAAGACGCCGCGCGAGATCCAGGGCACCCAGGACATCACCGGTGGTCTGCCGCGCGTCACCGAACTGTTCGAGGCGCGCCGGCCGAAGGATCCAGCCGTGCTGAGCGAGATCGACGGCATCGTCGAGCTCGGCGACAAGCGTCGCGGCAAGCGCACCATCCTCGTAAAGGGCGAGGGCGGTATCGAGCGGGAGCACCTGGTGCCGCAGGGCAAGAACCTGCGCGTGCACCGCGGCGACCACGTCAAGGCCGGTGAAGCGCTGGTCGACGGGCCGCTGGTGCCGCACGACATGCTCGCGATCCAGGGCGAGAAGTCGGTGCAGAACTACCTGCTGCGCGAGGTGCAGACCGTCTACCGGGCGCAGGGCGTCGGCATCGACGACAAGCACATCGAGATCATCCTGGCGCAGATGATGCGCAAGGTGCAGGTCGAGGATCCGGGCGACAGCGAGTTCCTGCCGGGTGCGGTAGTCGACAAGTTCCGCTTCCGTGACTCGAACCACAAGCTGCGCCAGCAGCGCAAGAAGCCGGCGACGGCTTCGCCGCTGTTGCTCGGCATCACCAAGGCGTCGCTGCAATCGGATTCGTTCATCTCGGCGGCTTCGTTCCAGGAGACGACCAAGGTGCTGACCGAGGCGGCGCTCGCCGGCAAGCACGACGAACTGGTCGGCCTCAAGGAGAACGTCATCCTCGGGCACCTGGTGCCGACCGGCACCGGCTTCCGCGAATACCAGAAGACCCGTGTGCTCAAGAACGTCGACTTGCAGGCCGCGGCCGAGGAGATCGGCCGCCTGAGCAAGCAGGGCTTCCTCGACGAAGGGGGGCCGGTCATCCGCCTGGAAGGCATCGATGGCACTCCGTCGGCGTCCGATGGTTCCCCGGGTCCGGACGGCTCGCCGCCCGCTCCGCCGGTGCCGCCGCCGGTGCCGGGGAGCGACGACAGTCCGACCGGTGCCGGCCAGGAGGCCTGATGCATCCCGTCCGCCGCGCGGCGGACTTGTTTTCCCCTCGTCATTCCGTATCCTGTCGCCCCCTCAAATCCGGTCCGAGAATCGCCGGTGCGAGGGTGCCTCCGACGCACGCTCCTGGACTGTAGAACGAATCCCCGATGCCCACGATCAACCAACTCGTCCGCAAGGGCCGCAAGACGATCAAGGAGAAGAGCAAGTCTCCGATCCTCGACCGCTGCCCGCACAAGCGCGGCGTCTGTCTGCAGGTCAAGACGATGACGCCGAAGAAGCCGAACTCGGCGCTGCGCAAGATCGCGCGCGTGCGCCTCAGCAACGGCAAGGAGACGACGGTCTACATCCCGGGTGAAGGGCACAACCTGCAGGAGCACTCGATCGTGCTGATCCGCGGTGGGCGCGTGCGCGACCTTCCCGGTGTGCGCTACCACGTGCTGCGCGGTTGCCTCGATGCCTCGGGTGTCGAGACGCGTCGCCGCAGCCGGAGCAAGTACGGCGCCAAGCGTCCGAAGTCCAAGTAAGCAACCCCCCGAACCGCACCCGAACTGCAATGCCGCGTTCCTACAAGTCCACCGAGGTCTACCTGAAGGGCGACCCGCGGTACAACAACAAGCTCGCCTCCAAGATCATCAACAAGGTGATGTGGCAGGGGAAGAAGACGGTCGCACAGCGGCTGTTCTACGAGGCGGTCGACATCGTCGTCGCCAAGGTCGAGGGCGCCGAGCCGGTCGACGTGTTCACGAAGGCGATCGAGAACATCAAGCCGCGCGTCGAAGTGCGCTCCAAGCGCGTCGGTGGTGCGACCTACCAGGTGCCGCGCGAGGTCAACAAGCGTCGCCAGCAGAGCCTGGCGATCCGCTGGCTGGTCGACGCCGCGCGGGCCAAGCGCGGCAAGCCGATGGCGCGCCGGCTCGCGGAGGAGCTGTTCGACGCCTACAACAACCAGGGTGCCGCCGTCACCAAGAAGGAGAACGTGCACAAGATGGCCGAGGCGAACAGCGCCTACAGTCATTTCGCTTGGTAAACGGCACTTCGCTTGGTAAACGGCACTTCGCCTGGTAGTTGGCACTTCGCCTGGTAGCTGGCACTTCGCCTGGCGAACTCCACACGCCTCGCCGCTGTGCGAGGCGCTTTCGTTTCTGCGGGGCGGGGAATACGGTGCCGGCGGTCGCCGTCGAAAGCCGGACTGCATTCCGGATTCTGCTCCCGTGTGCACGGGCGGATTCGGCTACGCTGCGCAACGTCCGATGAGATTGCCCCTTCCGTTCCTTCTCTACGCCACGGCGCTCGGCCTGTTCGGCTGGGCGGGATGGACGGTCTACGACGCGCTGCCGTTGTGGAAGCTCGAGACCCGCGAGCGGGCGTCGACCGAAGGGCGCGACAAGGCCCATGAGCTGATTGCCATCGGCAAGGGGCAGGGGCCGCAGTCGAGCGACTGGAACTACGCGCGGAAGTCCTGGTGGGAGCAACTGACGCAGGTCAATCTGATCGGCAAGCTGCCCGAGAAGAAGCCGACTCCGGAGGAGATCGAAGCCGCCAAGAAGGAGGCCGAGCCGAAGGTCGACATGACGCCGCTCGAGGACATCTTCGAGCTGGTCACGCTGGTCTACGACTCCGAGACCGACGGTCGGGGTGGGGAGTCCCACGTCGTCATCCGCTACAAGGAAACCGCCAACGTCGAGCCGCCCGAGTGGTGGAGGCGCGAGAACACGCCGGTGTCGGCGGCGCCGATGGCCGGTGCGGCGCGGGATCTGATCGCGACGCAGGGGCAGCCGGGGGCCCGCAACGGCCGCCCGAACCGTGGCAGTGGCCGCAACGCTCGCGGGGTGCGCAACGGCCGGCCGCAGCCGGCGCGGCCGTCGGCGATGCCGGCTGGGTCGGTCACGACCGGCCGCGAGATCCTGCAGAAGCTTTGGCTCGACGGCGGCGACGACGAACGGCGTTCCGCGAGCCTCTGGGACAACTACAGCCACATCCGGTTGGTGCGGGTCGCGCCCGATGCGCAGTCGGCATTCTTCGTGCGCGAGCTGCCACCGACCAAGGAGGGGGAGCCGGCGCCCGAGCCCAAGGAAGAGGAACTGCTCAAGACCACGACCGACATCTCGCAGGACATCCTGCAGGCGCTGCGCAAGCTGCAGGGCCGCGAAGGCGTGCGCGACGGCAGCCGGGCGAACGTGGCGCGCGCGACCCCGACCAAGTGGCGCGAGGTCGAGGAGACCACGCGCTTCGGCAACCAGTTCCACATCGGCCGCAAGGACGAACGGCGCTTCCAGGACCCGGAGGAGTTCTTCAACAAGGTCTACGTCGACACCTACGTCAGCCGCAGCAGCGACCTGCGCGGTGTGCAGGTGCGCAGCGTGGAGCCGCAGTTGGCGCAGCGCTTCGGCGTGCAGCCGGGCGAGGTGCTGCTCGAGATCAACAACCGCAAGGTGTCCTCGAAGGGGCAGGCGATGAACATGGTCAAGAAGGACTACAACCGCGGTGTGCGGACCTTCGCGACCAAGTGGCTGTCGAACGGTCAGGTCGTCGAGCGCGTCTATCAGGCGCCCGACAAGTAGCCGCGGGACGGTTGCGGTGACGGCGGAGCAGCGCCTGCTGACGATCGACTGCGGCAACAGCACCATCCGCGTGCGCCGGGCGGACGGCGCGATCTGGACGACCGCGAGCGCTGCCCCCGACTTCGATGGGCTGGAGGCGTTCGTGTCCTGCGTGCCTGCGCCCGGTGCCGAGGCGCTGGCGGTCAGCGTGGTGCCGGCGGCGCTGGCGGCGACGCGGGCGGCATTCTCGGCGTTGCGGGTGCCGCTCGCGGTCGCCGGCGAAGACCTCGCCTGTCCGTTGGCGCTCGCCTACGAAACCGTCGACACGCTGGGCGCCGACCGCTGGCTCGGCGCGTTCGCCGCCCACTTGCGGCACGGGGCCGCGGTCACCGTCGATTGCGGCAGCGCCACCACGGTCAACGTCGTCACCGCCGACGGCACCTTCCTCGGCGGCGCGATCGCCCCCGGCCTGACCGCGTGCGTCGCCGGGATGCAGGCGTGCACGCCGGCGCTGCCGGCCGCGAGCCTCGACGCCGACGTGCGCCTGCCCGGTGCCAGCACCCAGCAGTCGGTCGACGTGGGGGTGGTGCTCGGATGGGTCGGCATGGTCGAGCGGTTGGTCGACGGCATGCGCGAGCGGGTTCCCGACGCGACCGTCGTGCTCACCGGTGGCAACGCCCGGCGTCTGCTCCGGCACGGCCGGCTCGCGGGCGAGCACGTTCCGGAACTGCTCCACGACGGCCTGCGGGCGCTGGCCGCGCGGCGGCGATGAAGCTGCTGACGCCACCGGGGCTGGCAGGCATCGCGGTGCTGGCCGTCGAAGCCCGGGAGCGGGCGGCGGTCGCGGCGTCGCTGCACTCTGCATCGGGCGCTACCGTCGCGCCCGTCGTCGGCGGGCCGCCGGTGCGGGCCGCCTTGGTTCTCGACGGCGAGGTCGTGGACGACGTGCTCGCGCTCGTCCGCGCCGACGGCGAGCTCGAGCTGCACGTGCACGGCGCTCCGGCGGTCATCGACGTGCTCGATCGTCGCTTCGGAGTGAGGGTCGACGAGCCGCTCGATCCGGCCGAAGGGTTGTTGCGCGCAGCGATGTCGGTCGAGCAGCTCGATCTGGCGCTCGAGCAGCGCGCATACGACTTCGACCGAGAACTGGCCGCGTTGCTGGCGTTGCCTGTGCGCCAACGCCGCGACGGCCTCGTCGAGGTGCTGCGGCGCAGTCGGGTCGCACGGGCGCTGGCCAGCCCGCAGCGGGTGGCGTTGGTCGGGCGCCAGAACGCCGGCAAGTCGTCGCTGTTCAATCGGCTGCTGTTCCGCGAACGCGCGCTCGTCGGCGCAGAGCCCGGTCTGACTCGCGATGCGATCGTCGAGGCCACCACGCTCGCCGGCTACCCCTACGAGTTGATCGACACCGCCGGGGAAGGGGTCGCCGCCGAGGAGCCCGACGTGCTCGCGATCCGGCGCGGTCGCGAGCTGCGCGCGGGAGCCCTGGTCGTGCTCGTCGTCGATGGTGCGGCCGGCTTCGACGACGTCGACCGGGCGCTGTTGCCGGCGGCGGCGCTCGTCGTGCGCAACAAGGCGGACCTGCCGGCGGGGGCCTGGCCGGATGACGTGCGTTGCGACGCCGTGGTCTCGTCGCGTGTCGACGACGCCGACGAGCTGCGCGCACGCCTCGGTGCCGTCCTGCGCGCGCATCGCGGCCTGCCGCCCGCCGGGCCGGTCGGCGGGTTCGCCGCGCTCGACGAAAGCGGCTGGCAGAGGCTCGAAGCGCTCGCCGACGATGGACCCGCGCCGCCTCCGCAGGCATGATGGCAGCCGTCGATGGCCGAACACGTCAAGCGTGACCTGGTTTCCATCGAGGACCTGAGCAGCGCGGAGATCCTCGAACTCTTCCATCACGCCGACGAATTCCGGGCCAACCTGCACGCCTGGTCCGACCTCTGCCGCGGCACGATCATGGCGACGTTGTTCTTCGAACCGTCGACGCGCACGCGCCTGAGCTTCGAATCGGCGATGCTGCGCCTGGGCGGTGGCGTGATCACGGCGGCCGACGGCGAAAGCACCAGTCGGGCGAAGGGCGAATCGCTGGCGGACACCGTGCGCGTGGTCGGCGGCAGCTACGCCGACATCCTGGTCGTGCGCCACCCCGAGGACGGCGCCGCCCGCGTGGCCGCGCGCTACGCGTCGGTGCCGGTGATCAACGGCGGCGATGGAGCCCACGAACACCCGACGCAGACGCTGTGCGACCTCTACACGCTGTGGAAGGAGAAGGGGCGCCTCGAGGGGCTCGAGGTCGTGCTCTGCGGGGACTTGCGCTATTCGCGCACGATCCACTCGTTCTGCTACGCGCTGGCGCGGTTCGGTGCCAACATCGTCACCATGCCGTATCCGGGCTTCGAACTGCCCGACTACGTGCTGCAGCGCCTGCGTCGCGACTTCGGGGTGTCGGCGGCGACGGCGGCGATGGGGGACCTGCCCGGTCTCGCCGGCAGCGCCAACTCCGCGGCCTACCTGACGGCGCACAAGCCGCACCAGTTGGCGCTGTTCACCAAGTTGGGAAACGTCGAAGTGTCGCACATCGACGCGATCTACATGACGCGCGCGCAGCGCGAGCGGCACGAAGGGCAGGACACCAGCGACTACCCGCGGTTGACCCGGTCGACGATGGGGGCGGCCGCGGCCAAGGACGCACGCGTGATGCACCCGCTGCCGCGTGTCGACGAGATCGACTACGACCTCGACGACGATCCGCGCTCGGTCTACTTCCGGCAAGCCGAGCTCGGCGTGCCGATGCGCATGGCGCTGATGGCGTTCGTGCTCGGCAAGATCCAGTTGCGCGCCGAGCGTCCCGAACTGCTCAGCGTGATGCCCGGCGATGCGCGCAGTTCCGGCGGGGGCCTGCGCTGCCGCAACGAGCGCTGCATCACCAACAGCGAGGGCGTGCGCTACCTCGAACGGGATTTCCGCGTGCGGCCGGGAGTCACCCCGCCGGTGCTGTCGTGCGCTTACTGCGAGCGCGAGATCGAGGCGCATTTCGTCGGCCATGTGCAGAGCCGCATCCTGCACCGCTACAACGCCGCCGAGGTGCGCCGGATCAAGCCGGAGAACCGGGTCTACTTCGAGACCGAGGACCAGGCGCGGGCCGCCGGCTTCGCCTGGTCGAACGGCTGACCGAACACCCTTGCTGCCGGCGCGTCCCCGACGCCGTCCGCCGAATGGCCGCGCCGGCGAGCGGAATCGCACCCGAAGGCGCGGCGGCGCGCTCGCGAGGCTCCGGGTCGCCGTCTGGCGTGAATCGCCCAACTTCTTTGTGTGCCGATGGTTGGGGAGGCTTGCAGCGGCGGGTTGAAGCGGCATGATGTTTGATGTCCCTCTGCCGCGACATCCTGTCGGCGCACGGCTTACCCCGGCGCGCGTCGATGCCCGATGTAGCATTCTGACCCCGCTCCGCTCCGAGGTCGGCCGCGAATGACGTGGCCGGTCGGGTTCGGGGCGTCACCAGACTCGTCCTGCACAACCGTCGTCGAGACCTCGGCGGCGACCACTCGACCTACATGTCGAACGACCCCCGAACCAACCAGTTGCCGGCCGCGCAGTCGCCGGCCGACCCAACGATGATGGCAGATACCTCCTCAGCGCGGGGACTTGCCGCGCACGTTCCGGCGCCGTCCCGTCTCCGTCTCCGTGCCGCCGGCCTGACGCTCGCGTCGGCCTGCGCCCTGGCGTTCACTGCCTGCAGCGGCAGCGGGGGCACGATCGGCTCCTCGACGACCGGTGAGACCGTGCAGCCGGAGTTGGTCCGCGTCGAGTACGGCCGCCTCGTCGACGTCTACGGACTGAAGGTGCTGCCGGACGGAACCGCGATTCCGGACCTGTATCGGCGCGACGTGGTGATCGGTGGCGACATCCAGGACCAGCGGCCGACCGGTTCGAATCTCAGCGACAGCGAGATCCTCTACGACTTCCTCGCGGCCGACCCGGACACCCTGCAGCCGCGGCTGTTCATCCCGCGGGACATGGCTGGGGACGAGTTCCGCACCGCGTTCGAGGCACTCGATGACGAGTTGCGCGAAGTGACGCCGATGCTGTTCGGCACCGGGGGACCGGGGGTGCCGTACTCGGTGGTGCCGCGCAACGCCGCCATCCGCTTGTCGTTCTCGGCGCCGCTCGGCATCGACGACAGCTTCTTCGTCGAGCGCGACGAAACCACCGGCGCCGTCACCGCGCTGCGCAATACCGAGGCGGTGCAGTTGCTGCGCATCGTCGACGATCCCAACGGTCCCGGCGGCTTCGTGCCGATGCCGGTGCGGTTGGTCGTCGGCGAACGCACGCTGACGCTCGATCCGGTGCTGCTCGGCACCGAGGGGTTGCAGTATCTGACGTCGAACAACGCCGCCGGCCTGCCGGCTTCGCCGGATCAGACGGGTGCCAACATCCGCATCGCGCTGGCTCTCGAGGGGCCGCTCGCGATCCCTGGGTTGCGCGTGCAGACGACCGGCGGTTTGACCGGTCTGAACAACAGCCGCCGCAACTCGATCGTGCGCGACTTCCGCTCCGGCAACGACCAGGACAACTCGGCGGACATCGCCCGCGGCTTCGTGCGCGATCCGCTGCCGCTGCGCGTCGTCGGTGAGATCCCGATGTACCTCGAGCGGGTCGACGACATCAACGCGTTCACCCAGGAGATCACGGTCTTCAAGAACGGCCTGTCGCACGAGATCGATCGCGGCGACGTGATCCGCGTCATCGCCGGCGGCAGCGGCGTGCCGTTCGGCAGCGCCGAGGTCGTCGTCGATCCCGAAGACGACCGCGACCAACCTGGTGTGCAGCACGTGCGCGTGCGCATCCGCCGCATCGAGAATCTCGAGTCGATCGACCCGAGCAACGACCCGGCTTACCCGTCGGCGATCGCGGCCCGCGAGGCCTGGTTGGTCGACAACGCGCCGACCGCCGTGGTGGTCGCGGAGTTCACCGCCGGTGACGCCAACGGCGGCGACGACCCGCGCAACTTCCTGACGTTCACGCCGGCGCCGCTGGAGCTGAACGGCGTGCGTCCGCAAGCCAACCAATACGTGTCGCCGTTCGCCGGCGCGGTGGTGCGCTTCACCAAGCCCGTCGACATGGAGACGGTGAAGTGGGCGGACACGTTCTTCTTCGCGATGCGCGACCTGGCCACCGAAGCGAGCATCGAGGACTTCATCCAGAATCGCCCCTACGTGAACGGTGGTGTCAGCGGTGTCGGCATGAATCCGGCGACCTTCGACATCGCCAAGTACCGCACGCCCTACCTGATCACGGCGCGGGTGTTCGACGAGGACGGTTCGCAGACGTCGCTGCGCCTGCAGCCGACGACCGGCTTCTACCTCGACGACACCATGCGCAATCCGCCGGCCGGTGCGGACTACCGTTACTTCCTGCACCTGATCTCGGATTCGCCCGACGGCGGTGTGCGCGATCTCGCCGGCAACCCGCTCGATCTGCAGGGCACCACCGCCGAGAAGAGCAACAGCGTGGTGATCCCGTTCACCGTCGACACGCGCATGAACGGCAACGAGCCGGTGTTCGCCGACAACCTGTCGATCAACATCGTGCGCCGGTTCGCGTCGCGAGACGAGGACGCCAACCCGAGCTACTTCCTTCCCGACGAGGTGCAAGGCGCCGGCCAGCCGCAGATCGCCAAGGCCTATCCGCTCGAAGATCTGTTCGGCGGGCTGCTCTACATCGACAACAAGCTGCAGGCGCGGCCGACGACGCGGGTGCGCATCGTCGCCGACAACCTCAACCAGTCGCCGATCGTGCAGCAGCCGGCGCCGCCGGCGGCGCAGAACCCGCTCGGATGGTGCCCGCAGTTCGTCAGCGACGGCGGCCAGGAGACGCAGATCGGCTCCAACTCGGCCAACAACTTGGTGCCGGCCGGCATCCAGAATCCGCTGAATCCCTACGGCGCCCGCCTGCAGACGCTGTGGCGCGAGGTCGACCTGAGCCTGTCGCGCACCGATCCGTTCGACTTCAACCTCGACATCGAGCAGATGTACTGGGCGCCCTACACCGGCACCAACCTGACGTTCGACGAGTTCGACCGCGTGTCGATGTGGCTCGGCCACTCCGAGTACCGCCCGATTCCGTGCATCGGCGACTTCAGTTCGCTGCCGTCGCTGCCCGACTCGGGGCTGCGCAACATCTTCGAGAAGAACTTCGTGTGGAACCCGGAACCGACCGGCAACGGCTCGGTGATCGAGAGCCAGGCGCCGCGCCAGGTGGCCTACGTCGACACGCCGATGACGATCGACCCGGCACAGGTCATCCTCGAGGTCAACGGCGTCAACCGCTTCTTGCCGCTGCCCGAGTTCCAGCAGCCCTACTTCGTCTACCGCGACGAGACGGTGATCGAGCAGGGCGGCCGCTCCTCGAACAACGTCGGCTCCGACATCGACGATACCGTCTACCCGCCCTACATCCTGTCGCCGTTCAACATGGGCAACGGTCGGCGGTGGACCGACCCGGACGGCGTGCCCGGCGCGGTGCGGTTCGTCAACGCCTACTGGAACGATGCGCGCAGCATGTCGCTGGCGAGCCCCAACAGTCCCGACAACTACACCGGTGGTCTGGTCGGCAACGTCGCGCTGCCGCTGCTCGCCGACTTCTGGACCTACTGTGATTCGTCGGAGTTGCCGGCTGGCGGCGGCTACGTCGCGCTCGGCACCAACGGCTGGCAGACGGCCGTGACGGTGCAGTCGGACCCGCGGCCGGCGTTCCGCGCGGTCAGCGCCGGGCGCGGTGGCGCCAACCCGATCTGTCGCTCGCCGGGTGACAACCAGTGGAACACCGCGTCGGGTGGCTACACCCCGACCGGCGGCGCCACCGCGGCGACCGACAACACCTTCTACTGGATCATGATCGACGCGCTGAAGCGGCAGACGGTGATCACCAACGGCTTCGTCGACCTCTACAACCCGCACCGCGTGCCGGAAGGCTTCGCCGACCCGCGCCTCGGCCCGTTCTACCTGGTCAACGGCCAGACGAACCTGCCGCAGGGCGTGTTGCCGTCGTTTGCCTACGAGTTTGATCCGCCGCTGTCCGAGCTGCCGTCGGGCACCTCGATCGTGGCGCAGTTCCGCGGCGCCAGTCCGGTCGACAGCACGCCGTTCTACTGGAACGCGCACGTGTCGTCGCCGGGCACGCTCTACCCGGCTCCGAACCCGCCGCTGAACCCCGGCGTGACCACGGACGAGCGGCAGCAGCTCCGGCCGACCGCCGACAACTTCCCGCTCGATCCCTACAAGGCCGGCGACGCGCACATGCGCAAGTGGGACACGCGCCAGATCCCGGGCACCAGTCAGGCCCGGAACTGGTGGACGTATCTCTACAACCGCACGGTCACGAGCTACGTCGAGAACCCGAACCA
>DRKG01000055.1 GCA_011051855.1 bacterium
CTGCTGGTCGTCGAGCCTCCACGTGTGGAAGACGCGCAACCGACAGGAATCGTTCGCTCCGGTGCTGGCCAGCCGGACCGCGACTTCGTCCGCACCGCGCACGCCCGTCGCGTCGTAGTCGAACGCGAGTTCGAGCAGCCGATGCCGCCACCACGCCTCGCCGTCGGCCGCCGACCAGGCGGCGCGGAAACCGTGCACCCCGGCGCCGAGCACGCGCTCCAGATCGATGCGATCGCGAACCCAAGCAGCGACCACGGTATCGCGTTCGGCAGCGTCGATCTCGTCGAGCGGCCGTTCGGTCGCGACCGACAGCGCCACTTCGTGACCGCCCGCGACCAGCTCCTCGATCAGCGCGGGAGTCCGACGGGCAACCGCCGCCGGCACGCAGAACGTCGCGCGGCATTCGTGTCGGCGCAGCATCTGCAACGCCAGCAGCAGCGAACGTTCGGCCCTCTGCGGCAACCGGCGCCAGTGCCGCGATGCCACGTGCGCGCGCCACACCTCGTCGACGAACCACTCGCTCGCGTCGATCAGCAGGGGCGCCCGGGGTCGGCTCACGCGCCGGTTGTAGCGCCGCGCCGGACGCTACACCAACTTCGAGATCAGCGTGGGCACCTCGTGCGCCAGTTCGCTGGCGACCGTGCCGAGCACCGGCGTGCCGAGGCTGCGCAAGATCCTCAGGTTGCGCCGGACGACGTCGGCGTGGTGGCGGTTGGCCTCGACGACCAGCACGACCGCATCGAGCGAACCTACCACGAAGCCCGCTTCAGGTGCGCGATTCAGGCTCGGCACGTCGACGAGCACCAAATCGCGATCGGCTCCCGCCTTCTGGACGACCTTGCGCATGCCATCGCCGGCGAACGCCCAAAACGGATCCTTCGCCTCGCCGGCCGGCACGAGATCCACTCCCGGTGCAACCTGCCGCCGCAGCGCGTCGCGCAGAACCGCGTCGCCGGCCAGCACCTCGGCCAATCCGGGAGTCGCCGTCGCCTGGAACACGGACGCGAACGCCCCGCCGCGCAGCGACGCCTCGACCAACGCCACCCGCAGCCCCTTGCTGCCGAGGAACAGCGCGAGGTTGGCGGTCAGCGTGTTGGAGCCCTCATCGTCACCGATCGCAACGAAGCCGATCGAGCGGTGCACCTCGGTCGCCCCCCGCTGCAACAGGTTGCTCCACAGGTAACCGAGCTCCGTCGCAATCGCCTCGGCGCGCAGGCTCTTGGTGTCGGACTTCTTCAGCAGGTTCCGCATCGTTCGCCCCCTACCACCCCTGCTCGCGCAGCGCCATGTGACGGCGCAGGTTGACGCGGTCGAGCCGCGGCATCACACCGATCACGGCCAGGTCATCGAGACCTTCGAGGTCGTTGCGCGTGCGCACCACGCGGTCCGGCAGCGTGCGCACCACGACCAGGCCGAGCCCGAGGAACAGCCCGACGAAGAATCCCCCGAGCAGCAGCTTGCCGCGGTTCGGGCCTTCCTTCTCGAGCGGCAACGACGCCTCCTGGAATGACTTCAGCGTGCTGTACTTGCCGAGCCCGAGCGCGCGCTTCTTTTGCGCCATCTCCCACAGACTCGCGGCCGTCTCCTTCTCGTTCTCGGTGCGCACGACCTCGGCGCGCAGACGCTCGTACTCGGGTTCGAGCGCGAGCAGCCGCTGCAGCTCCTTCGCCTGTTCTTCGTGCAGTTCCTTGGCCTGCTCAAGACGAACGCCGAGGCCGACCAGTTCGAACTCGAGCGCGTTGCGCGCTTCGAGCAAGCTGACGTATTGCGGGTTCTCGGACACTTCTTCGACGAACTCGGTGCCGCCGTCGGCGGTGCGCTGCTTTTCGATCGCGGCCTCCAGATCGCGCACCCGCTGGTCGGCACTGCGGCGCTCCATCGCGTTCGGATCGCTGTAGACCCGCTGGACCTCCACCTGCTTCAGCAACGCGGCGGCGAGCTGCGAGTTGAGCTCGCGCAACACCTCGCTCGAAGCACTGCGCGGGACCTTGCGCATCCTGGTGCGCGGCATCCTCTCGGGATCGTTCAGCAGCGCGTTGTAGCTCTCGAGCTCCTTCTGCTTGACCTTCAGTTCGTCCTGGATCGCCTTCAAGCGAGCGGCGGCCTCGAGTTCGTAGGTCTCGACCGCCTTCAGTTGCTGGTCGAACTGCGTCACCATCGCCTTGCGTTCGAGGAAGGTGCGCATCGCGTTCTGCGCGGCCTCATGCGCCGCAACCGTCTCGTTGTGCGCCCGCTCCGCCTCGTCGTAGGCCTTCTGGTCGTCGTACTTCTCGATGTGCCACTCGATCGCGGCATCCATGAACGTGCTCAGGATCTCCTGCGCGAGTTCGGGGTCGTTGGCCTGACAGGTCGCGATCAGCACCGGCGTGAACCGCGGCCGTTCGACGTGCACGGTCTTCTGCAGCCGCTTCAGCGCCTCCTCGGGAGTCATCTTGCTCGGGTCGATGGCGTTCCAATCGCGCTGCACGGAGTGGAACAGGTCCTTCACCGCGCCGACTCCGCCGCGCGGCTGGTAGGGCTGCAGGATGCGCTCGGGCCCGAGCCGGTCGACGACCTTCATCAGCAGGTCGTCGCTGTCGAGGATGTAGGACGCGCCCGTTTCGATCGTCTCCTGGCTGGTCTCGGCCGCCTGGGTCGGCGCGAGCAGCGTGCTCTCGGCGCCGGTCGACGTGAACAGGAACTTGCCGGTGCTGACGTAGCTGTTCGGCGTGGTGATCGCCAGGAACATGCCGACGAGCACTCCGAACAGCGTCGTGCCGAACACCAGGTAGCGGGCACGGAAGAACGCACTCAGCAGCTTGCCGACCGGCAGGCCGCCGGCGTCATCGGCGTGGCCGCTCGGCGAAAGCCCGGCCAGCGCCTGGCGCGCCGTGCGCTGCATCTCCTCGGACAGATTGTTCGTCATCTCGTTCGGCGGACCGTCGGGACGGCGATCCTATCACCCAGGACACCCGGTGAGGCACCCGACACAGCGCCCGGGAGGTTCTTTCGACATTCCGGGCGGCCGGGCTTGCCCGCATATCCCATCGGAGACCGAGCCTGGGCGATGCGGGCCGGGCGCGATTCGGCGGGGCCCGGGTGTGTCGCTGGTGGGCGCTGATGGCTACCTTCACGCCCGATGACTCGGACGAGGGATGACGACGGCTGCCGCGCGTGCCTACCCGGCGCACTGCTGCTGGCCGTGCTCTGCGGCTGCGCGACGGAGCGTCCCGTTGTGCAGGAACAGGACAGTCCGCCTGCGGTCGCCCAGGTCCGCGACGGCATCGGTCCCGATGTGGACCAGCAGAAACTGCGCACGTCGTTGTTCGCCAACTGGGACGACTTCGTCGATCCCGAAGGCACGGCAGTGCTCTACGAGTGGAGCGCCGGCACGGCTCCGGGACGCAGCGACGTGCTCGACTGGCGCGACGTCGCCGGCTCGCGACGAGCTGCTGCCACCGACCTCGACCTGCCGCTCGGCGTGCGCGTGCACGTCAACGTGCGCGCGCGTGACCTCGCCGGCAATCGCAGCGCCATCGCCAGCAGCGACGGCATCGTCATCGGCGGCCGCGCCGCGACCGCACCTCCACTCGGCGAGGACGACACCGCCCCACCGCCTTCGGCCGACCACCTCGTCGGCGTCGACCGCCACGGCATCACCTGGACGTTCTCCCGGCCGGCGCGCTGCGGCCGCTTCGTCAACGGCGACTGGTGGGTGGTCGGGCCGATCGAGATCGCCGCGATCACGCCCGC
>DRKG01000056.1 GCA_011051855.1 bacterium
GAACGAACTGTAAGTCTGGCCCGCATCGGTGGACATGGTGCCAACGAGACCACAGCCCGCAGAATCGTGAGTCTTCTCTTGCCTGGGAAGGAGCAGTCTGCTGCCGCCGACCTTCTCTGGTTCGTGCTGGTGGAGCTGTTGCGCAACGTCGTGCAGCACAGCGAGGATCCTGCCGGTGGCATCGTGGCAGCGCAGCGCAATGATGCGGGCCCCTACGCCCAAGACCCGACCGTGCAGGTGGTCGTGGCCGACAACGGCGTCGGAGTCCCTGCCGCCTTGCAGAAGACACGTTCAGGGATCGCGTCGCCTGAAGATGCCTTGTTGCATGCGCTTGAGCCGCATGTGTCGGGCGCATTCGCGGAAGGCCGCCTGCTGTTGGCATCGCGCGGGGCGATGTATTCCCTCGATCGCTACCGGTCCGGGACGACGCAACCCGTTACGAGTAGTCAGCCGAGCTTGGAGTATCCCGGCACGCTGGTCGTGTTCGAGGCGACCCTGTCGCAGATTGCCAGCTACGAGGAGATCATCGATGACGTGCATAGACTGGCACGCCAAAGGATCCCGGAGCGGGTGACCCAGCAGTGGTTGCGGTTCGAGGACCCACCACCGGACGTGTTCAGGGTCGTGGTCGATGTGGCGATCGAGGACACTGCCGCGGCCCACGATTACGCGAGCACCGTGCTCGAGCCGCGTCTGATGAATCGCGAAGCCATTGCGCTCGATTTCCGAAACGTGCGGGTATGTACGCAGAGCTTCCTGCATGCCTTGCTGCACGAGACGATCCGGCTGGCTTGGGCCAAGAAGGTGAAGGTATTCGTTCGGAATGCTTCACCGGCACTTCGCACGCAGTTGCAATTGGTCGAGAGCTATTCGCTGGGTGGGTAGCGACTGAAGTGTATGCGACGACCGTGTCCATGCGGCATCATGGCCGCATGGCCCGTTCACCCCGCACCGTGACGTCCAGCAAGAACCCAGCCGTGCAGCGGTTCCGCGACGCCGCGAGCGGGCGGGATGGTGCCATGATGTTGGCCGAGGGAGTGCGGTTGGTGCGTGAGGCGGTGGAAGCCGGGCTCGAGGTGGTCGAGGCGGCCGTGTCGCCGAAGCTCACCGACCAGTGGCTGCGCGACGAACTGCAGCGGCGGTCGGGCTCGTTCCTCGATTGCTCCGATGCCATGCTGGCGCGGCTGAGCGCACTGGAAACGCCGCAGGGCGTCGCCGTGCGCCTGCGGCGCCCGCACTACGAGGAGCATCAGTTGCTCGAGCGCGCGTTGGTTCCGCTGCTGGTCGTCGCTGCCGGCGTGCGGGATCCCGGCAACCTCGGCGCGGTTCTGCGCACGGCCGAAGCGGCCGGGGCATCGGGTTGCATCACCATCCGCGGTGGAGCCGATCCGTTCCGGGACAAGGCCGTGCGCGGTTCGATGGGATCGGTCTTCCGCTTGCCGGTCCGTCACGGCATGGAGGTCGACGACGTCATCGCGCTGGCGCGGCGGCAGCGGCTGCAGATCGTCGCGGCGGACGGCGGCGGGCGACTTCGCCACACGGATGCCGACCTGAGGAAGCCGCTGCTACTGGTCGTCGGTGCCGAGGCTGCCGGCGTCAGCGCGGCGTGGTTGCAGTCGGCGGACCAGCACGTGCACATTCCGCTGTGCGAGCCGGTCGAAAGCCTGAACGTCGCGGTCGCGGCCGGTGTGCTGCTCTTCGAGGCGCAACGTCAGCGACAATGACTCTGTTCGGCGACATCGGTGAGGATGGGGGCGGTCCGTCGCGTGGGCCGCTGCCGCCGTTGGCGGAGCGCATGCGACCGCACAGTCTCGACGAGTATCTCGGACAGGAAGAGCTGCTCGGCGAAGGACGGGCGCTGCGCAGTGCGATCGAGCAGGGAGTCGCGGGATCGCTGTTGTTGTTCGGGCCACCGGGCGTTGGCAAGACGACGCTCGCGCTGTTGATCGCGCAGCACGCGGACCTGCACTTCCAGCCGTTCTCGGCGGTCCTGTCCGGGGTGGCGCAGGTGCGGCAGGCGGTGGCCGAGGCGGTCGAGCGGCGCCAGCGCGAGGGGCGCGGCACGTTGTTGTTCGTCGACGAGATCCACCGCTTCAACAAGGCGCAGCAGGATGCCTTCCTTCCGCACGTCGAACGGGGAGACATCGTGCTGGTCGGTGCGACCACCGAGAACCCGTCGTTTTCGATCAACGCGGCGTTGTTGTCGCGGTGTCGCGTGGTGCCGCTGCGACCACTCAGCGACGAGCAGGTCGCCGGGCTCGTGCGCACGGCACTGGCTGACAAAGAGCGCGGTCTCGGCGTGCGCCGGC
Organism: bacterium; assembly: GCA_011051855.1. Classification (GTDB taxonomy): domain Bacteria; phylum Planctomycetota; class UBA1135; order UBA1135; family UBA2386. The sequence continues at coordinate 2,310 of DRKG01000056.1, forward strand.
TGACGATTGCGCACGAAGCCGCCGCTCGGCTGGCTGCGCTTGCCGGTGGTGATGCGCGTCGCGCTTTGGTGTGCCTGGAAGCATGCGCCGCGACTTGTGTCGATGGGGACTGCATCGACGAGGGGATGGTCGTCGAAGCGTTCCAGCATCGTGCGCTGCAGCACGACAAGGCCGGCGACCAGCACTACGACCTGCTGTCGGCTCTGCACAAGAGCCTGCGCAATTCGGACGTGCAGGCGGCCGTCTACTGGCTCGCGCGCGCGCTCGAGGCCGGCGCGGATCCGTTGCACGCGGCGCGACGGATCGTCGCGGTGGCGGCCGAAGACGTCGGACTCGCCGATCCGATGGCACTGCAAGTGGCGATGGCAGCGGTGCATGCAGTGCAGTTCCTCGGTCTGCCGGAGGGCCGGTTGCCGTTGACCGAAGCGGTGGTTTATCTGGCCGCCGCACCGAAGAGCAACGCGGTCGTGCGCGCGATCTCGGCTGCATCCGAGGAGGTGCGGCGCGGGGCGCAGCACCCGGTACCGGCGCAGCTGCGCAATGCAGTCAGCGCGCTGGCCAGCGAACTCGGGCACGGCAAGGGCTACATCTACGCGCACGACACGGCTGCGGGCGTGGCCGCGATGGCTTGCCTGCCGGACGCTCTGCGCTCCGCGGTGTTCTACCGCCCCGGCCCACGCGGCTTCGAGCAGCGCATCGCCGAACGCATGCGCGAGAACGACCGCCATCGAAGTGGCGGCAATGGCTGACCGGATCTGGTTCGGTGTGGCCGGCTGGTCCTACAAGGACTGGCAGGGCGTCGTCTACCCGCGCGGCTGCAAGGACACGCTGCGGGCGGTGGCCGAACGGGTCGACCTGATCGAGGTCAACCGCACTTTCTACGGCCTGCCGTCGGCCAAGAACAGCAGCTCATGGGTGCGTCGCACCGAGGACCTGGGCACCCGGTTCACAGCCAAGTTGCCGCAGGAGTTCACCCACGTGCAGCAGTTCGATGGCGCGCTGGTAAACAAGGTCTGCGAGGGGCTACGGCCGCTCGCCGAATCGGGGCGGTTCGTCGGGTTGCTGGCCCAGTTTCCTCACCAGGTGCAGTTCACTGCGAAGGCGTGCGACTTGATTGCGCGACTTGCGGAGGGGTTCGCGACGACCGCGCCGCTGTTCGTGGAGGTTCGCCATCGCAGTTGGAATGCCGCGGACGCGCTCTCGGCGTTGGCCGGACTCGGCGTCGGTGTGCTCGAACTCGACTACCCCGGAATGGTCGGGGGCTTCTCGCGTGATGTCACCGGTGTGCGGGCGAGCGGCGTCGCCTACTTCCGACTGCATGGGCGCAACCGCGCGTGGTTCCGGCGCGGCGCCGGGCGGGACGCAGTCTACGATTGGCGCTATTCTCCGGCCGAGGTCCGGCAGTTGTTCGATCGGGTGCGGCGTATCGCCGATGAAGCCGACCGCACGATCGTCGTGGCGAACAACCACTTCCACGGCAAGGCGGTTGCCGTGATCGAGGACCTGCTGGCCTATTACCGCGGCAGCGGCACGTAGTCGGCCTTTCTGCGCTGATGCACGGTGTCGCCGGAAGGTTCCCTCCGGTGTCTCGCTGGCACGACACATTCTGCCGGCGCGATCGGAAGTGCCCCTGGCGACGCGTTCCTGGCCGGTTGCACGCCGGCACGCGGCTTGCTCCCGAACGACCCTCGGAGTCGACCATGCGCTTCCAACTGCCGTTCCTGCTTCTCTTGTCCGTGCTGTTTGCGTCTTGCGGCCGCGGTGTCCGCCGCGGTTCGCTGTTCGCGCAGCGGCCGCGCCTGGTGTCGATCCTGGTCGAGGTCTACGACCCGAACACCAACCTCGTCTGGGACGGGATCTCGGTGCGGATCGTCGAGTCCTACCAGGAGTGGTCGGGATGCACGTGCGCCAACCCGTACACCGAGTGGTTCCTGACCAACCAGGATGGCCGTGTCCTGCTCGACGAATACGACCTCGCCGACGCCCAGGTCGGCTTCCAGCAAGACTACAACGGCGCCGCCGTGCTCGGGCCGGGCTACGGCGAAGACGAGGCGACGGTGCTGCTCGAGGTCGACGCGATCGGGTTCGCGCCGGTCTACGTCGAAGTCCCGCTGTCGTGGGATGACCCGGACGTGTTCGTCGAGGTGCCCTTCTACTAACCCGATCCGTTCACAAACCAGCGCCCTTGGGATGGCCGGGAAAACCCGCAGCCCGCGGGCGATGTGCGGTGGACGGCCCAGGTTGGGGGCGCCGGTTGGGGTCAAGCCTGAGCGATGGCGCGTCGATGATGGGGCAGGCTCACGGAAGGAGAGGATTCAGGTTTGGACACGATTCTGCTCATCAACGACTCGTCCACGCTCACCAAGGTGCTGTCGGGGCACTTCGAGAAGGCTGGCTACCGGGTGATCGCCGTGACGGGGGCGATCGATGCCTACGAGGCGTTCATTCGCAACGACGTCGACCTGATCCTGACCGACTACGTGCTCGAGGATCGCGACGGTCTCGATGTCATCGAAACCTTCCGGAGCAAGCGTTCGCAGGCGGCGTTGCCGATCGTCGTGTTCACAGCGATGGAGAGCGCGGCGACCGCCAAGCAGTGCAGCGAGGCTGGCGCCAACCTCGTGCTCGCCAAGAGCGGGGGCACCGACCAGCTGCTGGGCAAGATCGAGGAACTGATCGAGGAGTACAAAGCGAACCAGCCCGGCTTCTCGCTCGATCAGGATATGGGCCGCTGCATCGTCAAGGCGACCACCGATGTGTTCCGTACGATGATGAACATGCGGGTGACGGCCGGCGAGGTCGCGATCGAGAAGGCGCAGATGCGCAACGCCGAGGTCATCGGCAGCATCGGCGTCGCCGGTTTCCTGAGCGGGTCGATTTCGGTCTTCTTGCCGAAGGCGGTCGCCAAGATGGCGGTTGCTTCGCTGCTGATGATGGAGCCGGACGAGCTCGAAGACGGCGACATCATCGACGCCATCGGCGAGGTCACCAACATGGTCGGCGGCAGCATCAAGACCGAGCTGTTCCAGAAGGCGCCGCTGTTCGACATCTCGGTGCCGAGCGTCTACATGGGCGACGACCTGCACCGCCGCACCGTCTCCGACGACTTGTGCTTCTACGCGCCGTTCACGGTCGGCGAGGAGACCTTCTCGGTCGAGTTCCTGATGGTGACCAAGAAGGACGGGGGCACGGGCGTGCAGAGTTCGTTGGTCGACAGCATGCAGAGCTGAGGCCGGCGGCGCGCGATCGCGCTTGGCGACCGCGGGCCTACGCGGCACACTCGCGGTGTGAGCCGTGATGCCATCTGCGATCCCGACCTCCACCGTCGTCGCCGTCAGCGCCTGCTGAACGAGCTCGGCGACGGTCTGTTGATCGTGCCGACGTCACCGGTGCAGGCACGCAACGGCGACGTGGACCA
>DRKG01000057.1 GCA_011051855.1 bacterium
AACTCGCGGTCAGGGTGGAGGTGTCGAGGTTGAGCGTGAAGCTACCGGTGGTGCCTTCGATGGTGATCACCGCGTTGGCGCTCTTGTCGAACGTGATCGTCGCGTTCACCTGGGTGGTGCCGTCGTCGATGGTGACCGAGATCGTGCCGCGCGGGTATTCCTGTCCCTGTTCCTCGTCGGTGACCAGGGTGTCGGTCGAGAACGTGAGCGAGCAGTTCGGCGTCGAGGACGTATCGGTGATCGTGCTCGGATCGACCGCCGGCGCGCCGCCGCTGACCGTCGCAGCGCTGGTGCTGACCGACTCGAGTCTGTTGTCGTTGGCGACGCCGCCGATGACGCCGGTCAGACCTTCACCAGTGGCCGAAACGCCGCCGCCGCTGATGCTCCAGACGCCGTGCAGGAACGGGCCGCTGGCGCCGAACTCGGTCGCGAGTTGGCGCGAGATGTTGTCGATCGCCTCGCTGAGCTCGCTGACCGGCGAAATCGGCCCCGCCGCCGACAGCGTCGAGCAGTTGCGCTGCTCGCCGTTCGGGCCGTAGGCGCTGATCGTCATCGAGATCGTCGACGATCCGACCGTCAGCGACGCGGTGATGTCGGAGCCGGAGAAGCTCCACGACAGGCCGGTCGGGTCCGACGGGTTGTTGCCGCCGTTCAACTGCCACAGCTTGGCGATGTCGAACACGCCGTCGGCGAGCTGCCACAGGCCGGGGAAGCAGTTTCGGATGGCGTCGATCTTCGCCTGCGTGGCGGAATCGATCGAGGACTTGATCTGGGTGTCGCAGGCCCCGAAGCCGAGCGACACGACGGCGATCGCCGTCCACCAACGGAAGCAACGCATGGGGGATTCTCCTCTGGGTGACGATGGTAGGGCGCGCGCGCGCCGAGAACGCGCCCAGCCTAGCGCGCGCAGCGGATAAGCCAATGGCAAGGCGACTTCCGTTGCGGAGGTCGCCCAATCGTTATCCTGCCGACCATGCCATTCCGCCAACTGGTCGCCAGCTTCGCGATCGCGATCGTCATCGCGGCGGTCGTGTGGTGGGCGCTGTGGCCCGACGGCGCCCCGCTCCCGGGCGGCGCGACGACATCGCCGCGATACCACGACAGCTCGCGCACCGCGCACGCCGAACTGCCGCCGGCCCGCGGGCACGACGAAACCACGGCTGCGGGCGCGCCGGAACGTTCCTCCGGACTGGCCGAACACGAACTCCTGGTGCACCTGCGCGGACTGCACCCGGATGCAGGCTGGACCGGCGAACTGCACCTCTACCTCGACGAACGCAGCGGCGGCCACCGCCACGGCCGGCACCACGCGCGCGCGCACGTCGACGAACGCGGCGACTGCCGACTGCCTCTGCCGCGCTGGTGGCGGCCGGGCATCGACGTCCGGCTGCGCGTGCAGGGTCACAGCCCGGGCTACCGCGAGCTACTGCATCGAGAACGCGGTGCTCTGCCCCTCGACGAGGAGTTGCGGCTCGACGTCGAGCCGGTCGTGACCGTGACCGGATGGGTGCGCAATGTCGACGGCACACCAGTCGCCTGCGCGCGCGTGACCGCGTTCGCAATGCGCGGTGACCGAGCGATCGACCACATCGTCGGCGAATGCGGCACCGGCGACGACGGTGCGTTCCGGCTCCTGGCGCCGCCCGACCGACCGCTGCTGCTGATCGCCTGCGCCATGCGACCGATCGGCATGCGCTGGCGGCGCGTCGACGGTGTCACCGACGGCGGCGAGGTCGACTCGCGCTACCTGCCGGCGACGCTACGCTGCCGACTGGCGACGAATGCGCCGCGCGACGACCTTTCGTTCGTGCTCGCGGCCGCGAGCACGATCACCGGTCGCGTCACGCATCCGGACGGCAGCCCGGTCGCCGGGGCGCAAGTGCGCTTCGAACCCGACGCCGGGGCCGCCACCGCGCTCGCGCTGTCGCCGCTGACGACTCTGCTGGTCACCCGCGAACTCGCCACACCGAGCGGAGTCGTGCGCAGCGACGCGAATGGCGAGTTCGCGATCCCGTGCCCACCTGGGCGATCCGTGACCGTGGACGTGGCCGCACTCGACCGCATCCCGGTGGTCGGAGAACTGCCGCGGTTGCAGGCGCGAGCCCCCCAGCAGCTCGACCTGGCGGTGCCGTTCGCGACCACGCTGCGCGCGGTGCACCAAGGCCAGTTGGTGCCGTTCGCCCGCATCCTGTTCGACGACCTGCCGCCGTTGCGCACCGATCCCGGAGGGCAACTCGAAGCCGTCATCGCCCAACCGACCCACGTGCGCGCCGATCGCGGCGCGCTGCGCTCGCCGCGTTACGCAGTCGGGCCGGCGGATGCGCCGTCGGTGCGCGACCTGTCGATGGCGGAGGCCCTGGTCGAGGTCGCGGTGGAGTTCACGGGCGCCAACCGGGTGCGCAACGCCACCTTCCACTGGCGGCGCGACGACGGCGCGGCCGGCATGGAACGCCTCCAGCGCGGCGATGCCAAGAGCCCGTTCCGACTGTGGCTCGAACCCGGCCGCTACGAACTGCGCGCGACCGCTTTGTCCGGCGAACGCAACGGGGCCTTCCTGCTGGCCACCCGTGCGACGTTCGAGGCCCGCGCCGAACCGGTCGCGCTCACCCTGCCGGCGCGTTTCGGCGGCACGTTCACGCTCGAAGTGCTCGACGAACAGGGGCGGCGGCTCGGCGGATCCTGTCGCCTGCGCGGACCGGACGGGCAGGACCTGGTGGCCGAAATGGCACCGGGACAACCGCCCGGCGCCTTCCCGAGCGGGATGATGGCGCGCTACGGCGACCTGCTGCCGCCGGGCGACTACGAACTGGTGGTCGAGGTCGAAGGACGCAGCGAGCGGCGACGCACGATCACGATCCGGCCGCGCGAACTGACGCAGGTCGTGCTGCGGCCGTAGTCCGCGACCGGTTCCCGCTGGGGCCTCTGGTCTGGTAGAGTGATCGGTCATCATCCCGACATGCTGCGCCGTTCCCTGACCCTGCTGTGCCTGACCGCGCTCGCCAGCGAGCCCGAACCCGTGGGCTTCGCGGTGCTGGCCGGGTTCGACTACACCGAAGGCATGACGCTGCCGAAGGAAGTCACCGCGCTCGACGAGAAGGTCGTCGAGATCCGCGGCTTCATGAAGCGCGAGGCGCCGGGCAGCGGGCCCGTCGACATGTTCATGCTGATCAACGACGCCTGCGGCTGCAACGGCACCCCGAAGATGAACGAAATCGTCTTCTGCACGCTGCCCGAAGGCGAGAGCACCGACATCAAGATGGGGGTCGTCAAGGTCACCGGCAAGCTCTACGTCGGCGAGGTCAAGGAAGACGGTGTCGTGATCATGATCTACGAGATGGACGCCGACACGATCACGACCACGACCACGACCACGGCTCCGTGAAAGGGACAGCCAGCTTGCACCTGCTGTGGATCGTGGCCCTCGGTGCGCCGCTGCTCGCGTTCTGGCCCCAGGGTCAGGATCCCGATGCGTTCCGGCAGCACCTCGAGAAGGCGATCTCCGCGCGTCGCTACGGCATCCGGCTGGCGGCGGCCCGCAAGCTCGGCGCCGGCGGCGATGCCGCGATCGCGGCGATCCGGGCGTTCACCGCCGAGCGCGGGCGGAACGCGCTGCCGTCGCACATCGTCGACGCGATCGCCGACGGCACTCCTCACACCGGCCAGCAACTCGAAGAACTGCTGCGCTGGGCGGCTGACGACAGCTTCTACTGGCGCGCGCAGGCGATGCGCGGGCTGGCACTGCGCGCCACCGGCGCGCGCGACGACGACGACGCCCTCGCCCGGCTGCGGGCGACGTTCACCGCCTACCGCGACGACCCCGCTTGGCTGACGCGCACGCATGCACGCCTCGGGCTGGCGCTCGCCGGCGACGACGTCGCCACCATCACCGCCCTGCCGGAGCCGGACCCGCGCGCCCGCGTGCGCCTCACCCGCCTGCTGCTCGAACACCGACAGGCCCTCGGACCGGGCGTGCTGCCACCCTTGCAGCCGCTGTTCGACGCACTCGCCGACGAACGCACGTTCCTCGGCACCCCGTGGGGCGCGCGCCTCGGGCAGGAGGCCAGCCGCGCGTTGAAGGGATGGCTCGGCGACGACTACCCGACCATCGCCGGGGGGGACAGGACGGCCGCGATCGCGGCGCTGAAGCAGGTCGCGGAGGCGCGCTCGGGCCAGCGGATCACACCGCCGCCGGTGCGCCGGGATGCCGCCGTCGACATCGCCGGCGGCATCGAGATCCTGTCGTGCAAGCTCGGCGATCAGTTCGTGCAGTGGACTGCGGACGGGCGCGTGCTGTTCGGCATCGACGGCAGCCGCGCGATCGATCTGCCGCCGGCGAAGTGGTCGACACTGTCGGAATCGCGGACACGGCTCGCCCTCCAGGCTGGCGAGGGTGAGGTGGTCTGCGACAAACTGCGCATCCGCATGTTCGATCCCGAGACCCACGTCGACATCGCACCAGGCGCACTGCCGGCCGCCGCAGCCGACTGGCTCAAGCGGCTCGCCCAGGATCTCGAAGAAGCCGGAGAGGCAGGGCTTGCGGCGCGACTCGACCGCGGACTCGAACAATTCGTCAGGCGCTAGCCCGCCGATCCAGGAGACCCCCGTAGATGTGTGGCATCATCGCCGTGTTGCGCCGCCGGAGCCGGCGTCAACCCCCCGCCCCCAGCGTGCTGTCGGCGCACCTCGATGCGGCCGCCACCCGGCTCGCCGGCGAGGTCACGACCGCCGACCTCGACGCAGCCGCCGACGAACTCGCCACGGTCGATCGTGAGCTGCGCGGCGAAGCGGGCCTGTGGGCGCTGCTGCAGGACGCATCGCTGGCGGCAACACTGAGCGAGCGCGGCCAGGAGCTGCAACAGCGGCTGGCCGCAATCGAAGAAACGGCTGCCGTTGGCGACGACATCGAAGCGCGCAATCGCGCCGCGGTGCGGCTGAAGGACGCGCTCTGGGCGATCGTGCGCGACCGCGTGCCGCACATGCGCAAGGTGCGCGAGCTGGCCTCGGGCGACGTGCCGCATCGCGCCGCCGCCGCGGCGTTCAGCTCCCTGCAGACCGCGCTGTCGGCACTCGACCGACTCGAAGTGCGCGGCCGCGACTCGGCCGGCGTCGCCGTGACCCTCAGCGGTGTCGATGTCGACGCCCCCGAACTCGCTGCGCTGCTGCAACGGCGCGCGCACGACCCACTCTTCCAGGACGGCGCCGTGCGCGTCGCCGATGGACGACTGAACTTCGTCTACAAGTACGCCGCCGAGATCGGCGAACTCGGGGACAACGTCGCGGCGCTACGCGCGTCGATGCGCGCCGACGAGCTGCTGCAGGCCGCGCTGCGCCAACCCAGCGTCGAGTGCCTGGTGCTCGGCCACACCCGCTGGGCCAGCGTCGGCATCATCAGCCAACCGAACGCGCACCCCCTCAACCACGAAGAACTCGACGACGCCGACGGCGCCGCTCCCTACGTCGTGGGCGCGCTCAACGGCGATGTCGACAACCACCACGAACTCGTGCGCCAGCACGAACTGCGACTGCACGACGCGATCACCACCGACGCGAAGGTGATCCCGGCGTTGGTGTCGCGACAGATGCACGACGGCCACGACCTGACGACGGCGTTCCGACACACCGTGCGCACATTCGAAGGTTCGGTGGCGATCGGCGCAGCCGCGACCCGCGAGCCCGATCGCTTGGTGCTGGCGTTGCGCGGCTCCGGCCAGGCCCTCTACGTCGGGCTGGCCGAGGACACCTTCGTGGTCGCGAGCGAGCCCTATGGCGTGATCGAGGACTGCAACCGCTACTTGCGCATGGACGGGGAGACGCCGGGCAACCCCGACCATCCGACCGCCTCGCGCGGCCAGATCGTCGCGCTCGATCGCGCCAGCGCCGGGGAAGTCGCTGGTATCACGCGCTTGGCGTACGACGCAACGCCGCTGCCGGTCGACGAAGGCCAGCTCACCACCGCTGCGGTGACGACACGCGACATCGACCGGGGCGACTTCCCGCACTATCTGCTGAAGGAGATCAGCGAGTCACCGGCGTCGCTGCAGAAGACGTTGCGTGGCCGCATCGCCGAACGCGACGGCAAGCTCCAGGTGGAACTGCCGCAAGCATCGCTGCCCGACGGCGTGCGCGCCGATCTGGCTCGCGGCCGGATCCGCAGAGTGCTGGTCATCGGCCAGGGCACGGCCGCCGTCGCCGGCCAAGCGGTCGCGGCAGCCATCACCGATGCGCTCGCCCCGGCCGGGATCGCCGTGCGAGCGACGCCGGCCACCGAGCTGTCGGGCTTCGGCCTCGAACAGGACATGCGCGACCTGCTGGTCGTCGCGATCTCGCAATCGGGCACCACCACCGACACCAATCGCACCGTCGACCTGGTGCGCGGCCGCGGCGCCAAGGTGCTCGCGATCGTCAACCGTCGCGGCAGCGATCTCACCGACAAGGCCGACGGCGTGCTCTACACCAGCGACGGCCGCGACGTCGAGATGAGCGTCGCCAGCACCAAGGCGTTCTACGCCCAGTGCGCAGCCGGCCAACTGCTCGCGCTGGCGCTGGCTCGCGCCGCCAGCGTGCACGACGACGACGCCGAGCACGAACTGCTGCAGGCGCTGATCGCGCTGCCGGCGGTGATGCGCGACGTGCTGGCGCAAGACGCCCGCATCACCGAGGTCGCGCGTTCGCTCGCGCCTCAGCGCCGCTACTGGGCGCTGGTCGGCAACGGCATGAACCGCATCGCCGCCGCCGAAGTGCGCATCAAGTTGTCCGAGCTGTGCTACAAGTCGATCGCCTGCGATGCGACCGAAGACAAGAAGCACATCGACCTGTCGTCGGAACCCCTGATCCTGTGCTGCGCGGCCGGCCTCACCGGTTCGACCGCCGACGACGTCAGCAAGGAAGTCGCGATCTACAAAGCGCACCAGGCGGCACCGATCGTGATCGCGACCACCGGCGAATCGCGCTTCGATGCGGCCGACGGGGTCATCGAGGTGCCCCCTTCCCACCCCGCGCTGGCGTTCGTGCTGTCGACGATGGCCGGCCACCTGTTCGGCTACCGCGCAGCACTGGCCATCGATGCCACCGCGCGCCCGCTGCGCCACATGCGCGCCGCGATCGAAACGACGTTCGCAACCGGCGCAGACGACGGCACCGACGCCCTCGGCAAGCTCGCGCCGCAGTTGCTGCCCCACCACGCAACGTTTCGCGCCGAACTCCACGCGGGCCGCTACGACGGCACGCTCGAAGCGCGCACCGCGACCCGCCTGGTGTCACTGTGCAACTACGCGCTCGGGCTGACGCCGCTCGATTCATTCATGGTCGAGTTCGGCGAACCGGGCACGCCCGGGGTCGTTGTCGACCGCCTCACCGAAGAGCTGACCGCCGCCATCGACGAGTTGACGCGCCCGGTCGACGCCATCAAGCACCAAGCGAAGACCGTGACCGTCGGCATTTCGCGCAGCGACGAATCCCTGCTGACCGCCCGCCTCGTCCGCGAGGCGCTGGCCGCCGGCGCCGTGCGCGACCACGTCGGTTATGCCGACCTGCGCGCGCTCGCGGGCCTCGATCCGGCGGTCGCCGAGGTGCTCGGCAGCACCCGCTACCGCATCGGTCGCAGCGACGCCGGCAACGAAACCGCGCACGTGATCGACCGCAGGGGCATCGCAGCGGGCATGCGTTCGCGCACCGACGACAACCCGCAGCTACGCGGCACCAAACACTTGGTCGCCGGCGAAAAGAAGCTGCTGGTCGCCAAGGGCCGCAACGACGACCGCACGGTGGTGATCGTGCCGGAGGTCCACGACGGCCAGACCGTCTCGCTGACCCTGCTGCACGTGCTCTTCCACGAGCGGCTCGACGCACCGACGCTGCGTTCGGTGCTCGGCGGCTACCGCAACCGCTACCAGGCGCTGGCCGACGCGGTCACCGAGACCGAACCCTCGTTCGACGAGTCCCTGCTGGCCCAGATGCCGGTCGTCGACCTTCTGTGCGAGCCGATCTATTCGCTGGCCGATCGCTGGCGCCAGGGCACCCTGCACCCGAACTGAGGTCGCGCGGACTCGCTTCTGACCGCGCGCCGCCTATCCTTCTCGGCGCCAATGCCGGTTCCCCTGATCGATCTCACCCGCAACCAGGCGCAGCTCACCGAAATCGAGGCCGCCGTCGTGCGCGTGCTGCGCAGCGGCCAGTACATCCTCGGCCCCGAGGTCGAGAACCTCGAACGCGAGCTGTGCGAGTACATCGGCACCAACCATGCGCTGACCCTGTCATCCGGCACCGACGCGCTCCTCCTGCCGCTGATGGCTCTCGGCATCGGTCCCGGCGACGAAGTGGTGCTGCCGGACTACTCGTTCTTCGCCACCGCCGGCGTGGTCGCGCGACTCGGCGCCAAACCGGTGTTCGTCGACAGCGAACCGACGTTCAAGAACATCGACCCACAGCGGCTCGACGACGCCCTCGCAGCATGCGAACGACCGAAGGCGGTCATCGCCGTGCACCTGTTCGGCTCGGCGTTTGCCGCCGATGACGTCGTGCGCATCTGCAACCGCCATTCGGTGCCGTTGATCGAAGATGCCGCGCAGGCGATCGGCACCAAGTACCAAGGCCGCATGGTCGGCGGCTACGGCCTGTGCGCCGGCTGGTCTGCATTCCCGACCAAGAACTTCGGCGCAATCGGCGACGCCGGCTTTCTGACCACGAACGACCGCGAGTTCTTCGAGAAGTGCCGGCTGATGCGCAACCACGGCATGGCCGAGCAGTACCTGCACCACGTGGTCGGCGGGAACTTCCGCATGGATGCGATCCAGGCGGCCGCGCTGCGCGTCAAGCTGCGCGCGATGGAGGAAGTCACCGAGACCCGCCGCCAGAACGCCGCGAACTATCGCCGCCTGTTCGCCGAGGCCGACCTCATGGAGTGGGCTGAGCTGCCCGCCGACATGGACCGGCACGCCTACCACCAGTTCGTGCTGCACGTCCCCGAAGACCAGCGCGACGCTGCGATCCAGCACCTGCGCGGGCAGGGCATCGGCTGCGCGGTCTACTACCCCGTGCCATTCCATCGCCAGCCGTGCTTTGCGTATCTCGACTGCGACGAACAGGATTTCCCCGTCGCCGAGGACGCCTCGCGGCGCGCGTTGGCGCTACCGATCTTCCAAGGCCTGACCGAAGCCGAACAGATCGACGTGGTCGGCGCGCTGGCGAAGTTCGTGCGGTAGCCCGATCGCCCTACTCGATACACCACAGCGCCGGCGCCGAGAACCGCGGCACGCCGTGGATGTTGAACGTCGCGCCCTGGAACGCGTAGATCTCGCCGCGCAGGGTCGGATCATTCGGGATGGGGTATTGCACGAACAAGCCGGCAGGATCGGCGATACCGGCGGCGGCGGTGACGTAGAGGGCCGGGTCGAGATAGATCGACACGGGCCCGAGCACCTGCGGCGTCGACTGTAGGAAGCTCATCGCGATCATCGCGATGCTCGGTTGCGCGATCGTCAGCCGCGCGCTCGCCACGCCGCCCGGTTCGGCGGGACCGGCGTTCAGCATCGGGACCTCGATCGGGACCACGAGTGTGGCCGCGCTCGAAAGCGCCGCGCCGCCACCGCCGGGGAACAACAGGAACCGCGAAGGATCCCACCACAACGAGCCGTCCAGCGCTTCGACCGCCGCGACCGGCACCGACACCGCGCCGGTCACGAACATCCCACCGGTGCCGTCACTGGCAAGCCGCGCGTCCGTCGACACCAGCCGCAGCGCCGGTTGCGCCGTGCCGATGAAGATCGAGCGCGACGACTCGAACAACGAGTCGGCGACCACGGCGCCGACTCCGTAGGGGTTGCCGATGACGTTCTCACAACTGACCAGATCGCAGAACTGCGCCTGCAAGCCGGGCCAGCCCACCAGGATCGAGCGCGACACGTGCACGACGCCGGTATTGCGCACGTCGAGTCCCGCCTGGAACGGGCCGGCCAGCATGGTCATGCTCTCGATGGCGACCTTGACCGGCGTGTTCGCGACGCGCATCGCACCGAGTGGGCCGGTCGCGAGCGTCGCGCCGTTCTTGCCGATCAACGTGAAGCCGTCCGGGTCCGCGAGGTCGTGGACTTCGATCGTGTAGGAAGCACCCGCGGCCGGTTGCACGATCGCACCATAGAGCACCACGCGGAGCGGCTTGTTCGTCGCGAAGCCGGTGTACACGCCGGGGCGCACCTCGACCACCGAACCGGGTGCTGCCGCGGCGATGGCCGCCGGCAGATCGGAGAAGTTCGGCGGCGGGCCACCGACGGTCACGACCGGGCGTTGCGCGGCAAGCACGCCGGCGAGCAAGAACGCGGCGAGGCGCACGAACTGGCGGGGATGGAGCATGGCGAGGTGCCCCGCAGGATACCGCAGGCGCCCGTCGACCGCTCGGCCGCTTGCCTGCACCGGCGTCTGCTCTTGACGGGCGGGCCGCGAATGCGCATGGTGCGGTCTCCGCTGGAGGAGCGGTCGCGA
>DRKG01000058.1 GCA_011051855.1 bacterium
GACCGCGACGCCGCCCGCGCGCGGCTGCGCATGGAACTCGAACGCGAGCCGACGACCAGCGAACTGGCCCAGGCGATGGGTGTCTCCGAGGAGGTGCTGTTGCGCTGCCCGGATTCGGCAGTGCTGCGCTCGGTGCACGCCACCGATCGGGATGCCGACACGGGCCGCTGTGAGGACCTCGCCGACCAGGAGAGCGAGTCGCCGATCGAGGCGATCACCCGTCAGGAATTGCTGGAGAAGGTCAAGCGCCACCTCGACCCGGTCGAATGGCGCGTGTTGAAGCTGCACTACCTCGACGGCCTGACCGGCCGCCAGGTCGCGCAGCGCATGCGCCTGTCGGCATCGCGCATCTGCCAGATCCACGTGCAGGTGCTCGAACGGCTCAAGCAGGAGTTGACCGCCGAGGCGGTCTGACCGGGAGTCCCACACCGCGACATGGACAGCGCTCCGGGTTCGGGTTCTCCGCACTTCCATCTCCGGGGCGGCGAGCTGTGTTGCGAAGGCGTCGCTCTGCCTTCGCTGGTCGAGCAGTTCGGCAGCCCGCTCTACGTCTACAGCGCGGCCACCGTCAGAGAACGCGTGGCGCGATTGCGGGCCGCGTTCGGCGAACGCGCGCACCTTTGCTACGCGGTCAAGGCGAATCCCAATCTGCACCTGTTGCGGTTGCTGCACGATCTCGGCTGTGGCTTCGATCTGGTCAGCGGCGGGGAACTCGAGCGGCTCCGCGCGGCGAGCCTGCCGACGGCCCGGTCGGTGTTCGCCGGCGTCGGCAAGGAACCGTGGGAGATCGACGCGGCGGTCGCTGCCGGGATCCTGTTCTTCAACGTCGAGTCGCCGCACGAACTGCCGTTGCTGGCCGCTGCCGGGGCGCGCGGCGGACGGGCGGTGCAGGTGGCGCTCCGGCTGAATCCCGACGTCGACGCGGGCACGCACGCCTACATCAGCACCGGCAAGGACGAGAACAAGTTCGGCGTGGCGATCGATCGCGCCGGTGCGATCGTCGACGCGATCGTCGCCGACCCGTGGCTCGAACTGGTCGGCTACCACGTGCATCTCGGCAGCCAGTTGCAGACGGCCGCCCCCTACGCGGCGGCGCTCGCGCGGGTCACGGCGTTCGTCGATCAGGATCCGCGGCGTGCCGAGGGCGTGCGCTACTACGACCTCGGCGGAGGCTTCGGAATCGGCTACGGGCGTGGCGAAGAACTCGATGTGGAGGCCGTCGCGCAGGCGGTGCAGCCGCAACTGGCGGCCCGCGGGTGGACGCCGGTGATCGAGCCCGGTCGGTATCTGCTCGGAGACGCCGGCATCCTGGTGACGACCGTGCTCGGCGAGAAGGCACAGGGCAAGGCGCGTTTCCTGCTGGTGGACGCCGCGATGAACGACCTGCTGCGGCCGGCCCTCTACCAGGCCGAACACCCGATCGTGGCGGTCGCGCCGCGCGCCGATGCGGACGAGGTCGAGGTCGACGTGGTCGGTCCGGTGTGCGAGACCAGTGACTTTCTCGGTCGCGGCCGTCGCCTGCCGCGCTGCCGAGCGGGCGACCTGCTGGCGGTGCTCGCCGCCGGCGCGTACGGTGCCAGCATGGCGTCGAACTACAACACCCGTCGCCGTCCCGCCGAAGTGCTGGTCGACGGCGATCAGGTGCGCCGGATCCGGCGGCGGGAGACGTTTGCCCAACTGTTCGAGAACGAGGTCGAAGCATGAAGCGTCCGCGCCGCCGTCGTTGCGTCATGTTCCTGGTGGGAGGCCTGTGCCTTGCGCCCCTGAGCTCGTGTGGCCTGCTGATCGACGAGTTCATCCAGCTCGATCAGGCGGGCCCGATGCTCGCCGAGGCAGTCGCGCCGGCGGCGACGGTCGATCACCCCTGAGCATGGTTTCGGCGCGCTTGCTCGAAGTGCTGACGCGCGGAGATGGTGCCGGTGCGTTCGCTGGTGACGACGCGGTGGATGGCTGCGCCGAGCATCCGGTGTGTGGCGATCGCGTGCAGTT
Organism: bacterium; assembly: GCA_011051855.1. Taxonomy (GTDB): domain Bacteria; phylum Planctomycetota; class UBA1135; order UBA1135; family UBA2386. Next base: position 1,990 of record DRKG01000058.1, read on the forward strand.
GAGTGTGCGTCGCGACGGCGATCGCGTGCTCGCCGTGCGCTGGCGGGCGAGTGGCTGTCCGGCGGTCACGGCGGTCGCCGCGTTGTGCGCGAAGGTGCTGTGCGACGTGCCGCGCGCGGAGGTCGCACCTGTGCTGCAGGCGGCGATCGCCGCGCACGGTGGACTCGCGCGCCACGAACGCCACGCCGAGTCGGTCGTGCTGCGCGCCCTCGACGATGCCCTCGTCGGCGCGGGCGGAGGTTGACGTCGTGCGCTGGGCGGACTTTCTGCAGCGCCTGCGCGGCGATGGGCGCGATGGTGAACGGCAGCGCTGGCTGGCGATCCTGGGGCTCAACCGGCAGCTCGCCGCCGCCGACGGTCGCGCCGCGGTCCTGACGGTGCTCGTCGACGAGGCCGTGCGCCTGTTCGGCGCCGAGCGCGGGTTTCTGATCGTCCGTGCGGACAACTCCCGCGGCTACTCGGTCGAGGTCGCGCGCAGCCTCGACCGGGAGGCCGTCGCCAGGCCGGAGCGCAAGCTGTCGTCGACGATCGTGCAGCGCGTGCTCGCGGCGGGGGAAGGACTGTTCAGCGAAGATGCGCAGACCGATGCGCTCGCCGCCGCGCAGAGCGTCGCCGATTTGCGCCTGCGGTCGGTGCTATGCATGCCGCTTCGCGTCGGTGAGCAGGTGCTCGGCCTGCTCTATCTGGATCACCGGTTCCAGGCCGGCGCGTTCGGCGAGGAGGACCTGCCGTGGCTGATGGCGTTCGCCGACCAGGCCGCGATCGTGTGGCACCTGCACGGTCTGTTGGCCGAGAACGAAGCGCAGAAGGCCCAACTCGCCGAGCAGAACGAGTCGCTGCGTGCCACCGTCGCGGCGCAGGCGCGGGCGCTCGCCGATCCGGCGCCGGTGCCGGGGCGCGAGCGGTTGCGGCACCCGATGCCGTCGATCATCGGCCATTCGCCGGCGCTGCTGCGCGTGCTGCACGTGCTCGACCGCGTCGCCGATACCGAGCTGCCGGTGCTGTTGACCGGCGAGAGCGGCACCGGCAAGGAAGTCGCCGCGCGCGCGCTGCACCTGGCCGGTTCGCGCCGCCGCGGGGAGTTCGTCGGCGTCAACGTCGCGGCGATCCAGGGAGAACTGCTGGCGAGCGAGCTGTTCGGCCACCAGAAGGGCGCGTTCACCGGCGCGGACCACGATCGATCCGGTCTGCTGCGGCGCGCCGACGGCGGGACCTTGTTCCTCGACGAGATCACCGAGATGGACGTCGAGCTGCAGGCGCAGTTGCTGCGCGCGCTCGAGGAACGGCGGGTGCGGCCGGTCGGCAGCGACCGCGAGTTCGCCATCGACGTGCGCGTGCTGGCGGCGACCAACCAGGATCCGCGCGAGGCGATCGCGCGGGGGCGCCTGCGGGAGGATCTCTACTTCCGCCTGGCCGTCGTCACCGTGCACCTGCCACCGTTGCGGGAGCGCGAGAACGACATCGACGAGCTGGCGCGCCACCTGGTGCAGGGGTTGGCGAATGAACACGGCCGGCCAGCACCGGAGTTGGGCGCGGAGTTCCTGGCGGCGCTGCGGGCGCGGCCGTGGCCCGGCAACGTGCGCCAGTTGAAGAACGAACTGCAGCGGGTGTTCGCGCTTGCCGATGCCGGCGAGTTGCGCGCAGACCAGCTCTCGCCGCCCGAGCAGGGGTCGTTCTCCGATGCGGCACCGCTCGAACTCGCGCAGTTGGAACAGTGGGCGATCGAGCGCGCGTTGCAGCGCGCCAACGGCAACAAGGCCGAGGCGGCGCGCCTGCTCGGCATCGGTCGCCGCACCCTCTACGACAAGCTCAAAGCGCGCGGCCCGGGCGGGCGAGGCCGCTGATGGGACTGTGCGGATCCTGCACAGGTGCGCGTGCGCCGCACGGTCCGCAGCGGTCGGTAGCGAGTCGTTACATGTTGTGAACGAAGAGGTTGAAGGAATGTATCGAGTTGGCATCAGGGTTGCTCCCGAGGTGGCCATGACGCGCTCGCCGCTCACCACCCTGCTGACCTGTGCTCTGTCGGGCCTCCTGCTCTGTGGGCAGGCGCGCTTGCGCGGGCAGGCGGAACCGGCGGGACGGGTCGGCGGTGCTCCCCGGCTGAGCGATTGCATCGAGGCGCCGTATGCCTACGTGCGGCTCGATGGCGATTCCTCCGGTAGGAGCGGCGCGGTCGAGCGCCTGCTGGCCGATCCATCGCTCGATGCGGTGTTCGCGCCCGCACCCGCGGGGGCGCGCCCTGCCGCGCGCGGGTCGGCACGGGCGCTGGCGCTCGTGCGCGGCATGATCCGCCGGGGAGCCAGCGAACTCGAGCTGGCGATGACCGGCATCGTCGCCCGCGGCGGCCAACCGCTCTTGGTGTTGCGCGCGAGGTTGCTGCGCGAACAGGCCGACAAGCTGCGCCTGGTGCTCGAGAGTGGGGGCGAACTGCTGGAGCCGGCCCGCAAGCTCGGCGGGGCGCAGACCTACTACCTCCAGGGCGGGCGTCCCGGCCGAGCGGGCCGAGGCGGCCCCGGAGCAGCTGGCCCCGGAGCAGCTGGCCCCGGAGCAGCTGCTCCCGGAGAATGGGTCGAGTTGGCGTTGGTCGGCAACGACCTCGTCGTCGGCAACGACGGCTCGGCGATGCGCGAGGTGCTCGATCCGCCGCGCGAGACATCCGCCGGCGGTCGTCGCGTGCTGTCGTCCGACCCGCGGTTCTTGTCGCTGCGCGACGCCCAGGAAGTGCCGTCCGGCTCGCTGCTCGCCTATGGCGATTGGCAGCGACTCGGTCGCCGATTGCAGTCGCACCTGTCCGGTGTGCCGGCCAGCCTGATCCGTTCGAGCGGCCTCGGGGCGGCGCGATCGGTGATGCTGGTCCTGGCGCCGGCCGACGACGCCTTCGCGGCGACGTTGTTGCTCGGGTTCGGCAGCCCGGGGCTGGATGAGGACGGGCCGGAGGAACGCGATCTCGGGGGGATCGACGGCTGGTTTGCGGCGACCAAGCCGGTGGCGGCGCGCGAGTTGTTGCGCGAACTGCCGACCGGTGGCCTCGGCGGCATGGTGCTGTCGGTGGACCTGTCGGCGGTCGCGGCGCACTCGCCCCGCAGCTCGCATCTGGTCTGGGATCTGCGCGACGCATTCCACGACTTCGGCCTCGACTTCGATCGCAACGTGCTCGAACGCCTGGCCGC
>DRKG01000059.1 GCA_011051855.1 bacterium
GGGGAAGGGATCTCGGCCTTCCGTGCCGTTTCATCGACGCCGGGGTCTTCGCAGCGGAACGGTACGCAAAGCCGCTCCAGCAACGCGGCTCGGTACTTGGATGTGCTCCCCAGAATCAGCCCTGGCATTGCCCCGATCATGGGCTCTCCGTCGCCGGAAGGCAATGACCCGGAGCGGCCACGAGCCGGAGGTAATGAAATCTCGCGGAAGCCGCTGGGTTGGTTCCCGTGAAAGTCGTTTCGCTCGGCCCTACAACCAACACCATGAAGACCCTGACCCTGCTGACGACGGCGCTGCCGTTGTTCTTGTTCGCCGCGTGTGGCGGCGACGATCCGAAGAAGACCGATGCGCCGGCTGCGCAGGACTCGCCGGCTGCCAAGCAGCAGTCGCAGGCGGACAGCCAGCCCGCCAAGCGCAAGCCGCGCAAGCGCATGCGCCGGCCGAAGGTCAACTACCAAGCGATCAAGGTGCTGTTCGGCGCGGAACCGCCGGCGCCCAAGGCCGAGGTCGCATCGACGCCCGAACTGGTTGCGCTCGGTAAGGCGCTCTACCACAGCGAGCACCTGTCGGCCAAGGGCAACCTGAGCTGCGCCTCGTGCCATGACCTGTCCAACTACGGCGTCGACAACAAGCCGACATCGACCGGTTCGACCGGTGAGAAGGGTGAACGCAACACGCCGACGACCTACAACGCGGCCCGCCAGTTCAAGCAGTTCTGGGACGGTCGCGCCGACACCGTCGAGGCGCAGGCGATCATGCCGGTGTTGAACCCGATCGAGCACGGTCTGGCCGACGAAGCCGAGCTCGTCGCCAAGATCAAGGAACAGACCGATCTCGTCGAGGGCTTCAAGAAGGCCTTCCCTGGCGACGCCGATCCGGTCACGGCGAAGAACTTCGGCGTTGCGATCGGCGCGTTCGAACGAACGCTGGTCACGCGGTCGAAGTGGGACGACTACCTCGACGGCAATCAGAAGGCGCTCAGCAACGAAGAGCTGGCCGGCTTGAAGGTGTTCTTCGACGTCGGCTGTCAGGCGTGCCACATGGGCCGCACGCTCGGGGGCACGATGTTCCAGAAGTACGGGCTGCACAAGCCCTACACGGGCAAGGACACGGGCCGGCACAAGCTCGATGGCGACGAGGCGCAGAAGTACTTCTTCAAGGTGCCGGCGTTGCTCAACGTCGCCGAGACTGCGCCCTACCTGCACGACGGCTCGATCGCGACGCTCGAGGTCGCGGTGCGGGACATGCTCGACAAGCAGATCGCGCCGTCGATCGCGGCGAAGGTCACCGACGAGCAGGTCAAGCACCTGGTCGCATTCCTGAACGCGCTGACCGGCGAGCTTCCGGACGAGTTCAAGAAGTAGACTCGCCCGCCAGTCCGCTGGCCGTCAGCCCGCGGTGGCGTGTCGCGTCATCGCGGCGTAGTGCCCGTCGATGGCCACCAGCTCTTCGTGGCGGCCGCGTTCGACGATGCGGCCACCCTGCAGCACCAGGATCTGGTCGGCGTCGCGCACGGTCGACAGGCGGTGGGCGACGACCAGGGCCGTGCGCCCCCGCAGAGCGGTCGTGAGGGCGCGCTGCAACCGGGCCTCGGACTCGCTGTCGATGCTGGCGGTGGCTTCGTCGAGGACCAGTACGTCGGGGTCGGCGACCAGTGCGCGTGCGAATGCCAGCAGTTGGCGTTCCCCTTGCGAGAAGGTCGCACCTCGTTCAGCGACCTGCGCGTGCAGACCGTCGGGCAGGGCGCGGACGAACGTGGCCGCGCCGACGGTCTCCAGCGCGCGCCACACGCGCTCCTCGGTGACGTGGGGGTCGAACAGGCGTACGTTGTCGAGCACGGTGCCGTGGAACAGGAACAGGTCCTGGGCGACGAACGCCACCCGTCGGCGCAGTTGCGATGGGTCCAGGCTCCGCACGTCGACGCCGTCGATCAGGACTCGGCCGGCGGAGACCTCGCGCAGGCGCGAGACCAGGGTCAACAGGGTAGTCTTGCCGGCGCCGGTCGGCCCGACGATGGCGACCGTCGTGCCGGCCTCGGCAACGAACGAGATGCCGTCGAGCACGTCGGGGCCGTCGCCGTAGGCAAACGCAACCTCTTCGAACTCGATGCGGGCGGCGCCGCAGCGCGGGCTGGGGCGCGCCGGCGCGTCGACGGTGGGGGGAAAGCGTGGTTCGTCGAGCAGTTGGAAGATGCGTTCGCAGCTAGCGAATGCCGCCTGCAGCACGTTGTATTTCTCGCCGAGCTCGCGCACCGGCTGCGACAACAGCGTGAAGTAGAGCCAGAACTGCACGAACTGGCCCGGTTGCAGGTTGCCGTCGAGCACCGCTCCGCCGCCGAACCACAGCAGCCCGACCGTGGTCGCACGCAGGGCGAAATCGACCAGCGAGAAGAACACCGAGAAGTGCAGCACGGTGTCGCGCCAGGCGGCGTTGGTGGCCGCGTTGCGTTCGGCGTACTTGCGCGCGATCGCGTCTTCGCAGCCGTAGGCGCGGGTGGTGCGTACGCCGCCGATCATCTCGGTTGCGAACGCGTTCTGCAGTGCCAGTCGGCTGCGCACGGCGCGGTAGGCCGCCGTGGCCTTGCGGCGGAAGAGCACGCTGAGCACGACCAGGACCGGCAGCGAGAGCGCGGCGAACAGCGCCAGGTCGAAATCGAGGAAGAACAGCACCGCGGCGACGCCGGCGATCTTCAAGAGGTCGAATACCGACTGTAGCACGCCGGTCGCGATCAGTTCGTTCAGGTTTTCGACGTCGCTGGTTACGCGCGTGGTCAGCTTGCCGGCGGGATTGCGTTCGTGGAAGGCAAGGCCGGTCGCGAGTAGGTGCGAGTACAGGTGCCGGCGCACGTCGCGCACGACGCGCCCGCCGTTCCAGGCGGTCAGCAGGCCATAGGTGTAACCGAGCAGCGCGCCGCCGAGGGTGACGGCCAGGAAGGCTGCGCCGTACCACCAGAGCGCGGTCAGCCGTTCGGCCGGTGGTGCGCCGGTGGCGCGCATCGGACCGTCGATCGCGAGCCGCATCACCAGCGGCCCGAGCAGTTCGAGCGCGAACGACGCCGCCAGCAGCAGGAGGCAGGCGGCGAAGCCGGTCCGGTAGGGGCGCACGAACGGCCACAGTCGGGTCAGGAAACGCAGCTGGAAGCGGGTCTGCGGTAGGTCGTCGGCGTACGGGTCGCTCATCGCGCCTCCCCGTGGTCGTCGGGCTCTTCTCCGGCCAGCGCCTGCGCCTCGTGTTGCCGGCGCCAGGCGAGCGCGTAGGCGCCGTTGCTGCGCAGCAGGGTGTGGTGGTCGCCGCGCTCGACGACGTGCCCGGCCCGCAGGATCAGGATCAGGTCGGCGTCGCGCACCACCGACAGGCGGTGGCTGACGGTGATCATCGTGCGGGCGCGGCGAGCTTGGCCGAGGCCATCGAGGATGCGGCGCTCGGTGTTGGCGTCGACCGCGGACAAGGTGTCGTCGAGCAGCAGAGCCGGCCGGTCGGAGAGCAGCGCTCGCGCCAGTGACACCCGCTGCTTCTGTCCGCCCGACAGCGTGACGCCGCGTTCGCCGACGACGGTGTCGAGGCCGCCTGGCAAGCGCGGCAGATCTTGATCGAGTGCGGCCGCGGCGATCGCCAGATCGCGTGCCCCTTTGCTCGCGTCTCGTTCCAGCAGATCCGCAGCGTGGAAGGCGACGTTGTTGCCGATCGTGTCGCTGAACAGGAACGGTTCCTGCGGTGCCAGCGCGAACAGCCGACGCAGCACGTCGGGGGCCAGATCGAGCACGTCGCGGCCGTCGACGAACACCGTGCCGCGCGGTGGATCGTAGAAGCGCAGCAAGAGTCCGATCAGGGTCGACTTGCCACTGCCTACCGGGCCGACCAAGCCGAGTCTGCCGCCGGCCGGCAGCGAAAAGGACACGTCGCGCAGTGCCGGGCGGTCGCTGCCGGGATAGGTGAATGTCAGTCCGCGCACCTCGATTGCGCCGCGGAGCTCCGGCTGGGCGCCGTCGCGTGGTTCCGGCGCGACCGCAAACAGTTCCTCGATGCGCTGGGCGCCGGCGAGCGCCCGTGGGATCATCGCGATCGTCCAGCCGAGGATCTGCAGTGGAAACGTCATCAGCCCCAGGTAGCCGGTGAACTGGAACAACTGACCGACGGTGAGGTGGCCGGTGATCACCTGGTGGCCGCCGACGGTCAACACCGACAACATCACCAGACCACTGCTGGAGTGGGTGAGCGCATTCATCAGTGAGCGCAGGCGTACCAGGCGGAGGTTCGCCAGCAGGAAGCGGCGGTTGCGCGTGGCCATCGCCGCGCGCTGTCGGTCGGTGATGGCGAACTGCTGGATGACGCGCACGCCGGCGAAGTCCTCCTGGGCGCGCTGTGAGATCGCGGCGATGGCCTCCTGGGAGCGTTTGCTCCATCCGTGCAGACGCGGCAACAGCGCGCGCATCGCGAGCAGCACCGACGACAGCACGCCGAGGCTGGTCAGTGCGACCGGCACGTTCATCGTCACCATCAGCCAGGCGCCAGCCGGCAGCAGGAACAGGGTCGAGCCGCCGTGTAGCAAGAGCGGCCCCATCACGAATCGAACCAGTTCGACGTCCTGGGTCATGCGCGCCGTGATGTCGCCGGTGCGCGAACGATCGAACCAGGCGATCGGCACGCGCTGCAGGTGGCGGGCGAGTTCGTCCTTCAGCGAGCGCTCGACTTCGCGCGACGCGTCGATCAGCAGTTTGCGCGCCGTGAAGCGTGCGCCGGCCTCGACGGCCGCCAGTCCGAGCAATATCCAGCAGGTCGTCGCCAGTGCATCGGCGGTGCCACCGGCAGAGATCTGATCGAGGGCGCCGCCCAGGAGGCTCGGCATGCACAGCACGGCGGCAGCGTGCACCGGCACCAGTGCGAGTCCGATGGCCACCGCCCGCCAGTGACGGCGGAGGTGTCGGAACGGCCGTCGGAAGCCGTGGGTGAGGGGGCGGAGCCAGAGCACGACCGGCAGAGCATCGGTGGCCGCGCGTGGTGTTGCAAACCTCGACGCCGCCGGGCGTCACGGGCGCGGATCCCGTATCGGGACGGTTGTCGGGGTTCGGGCGCATGCACATCGAGCCACCTGCCGATAACCCCGAGACGATGTCGCGGCGCGTCATCAAGGAGCAATCGATGCAGCATTCCGAGCCGAGGAAGGAGGCTGGGTTCACGTTCGCCGAGCTGGCGTTCGCGATGTTGATCTTGGTCGTCGGGGCGACCGTGCTGATCAACCATCTGTCGGTCAACTTCAAGACGACTGCGACCGAGCGCGACCGGGTGTTCGCGTTCAGCAAGGCCCAGGCGATCCTGTCCGAGATCCAGAGCCTGGTGGATCGTGGCGGAGTCGAAGCGGCGGTCGATCTCGACGAATACGACGACGGTGTCGTCAACAAGTATCCGTTGACGATCCAGACCGAGGGTGGGCTCCTGGTCAGTCCGGCCCACGTGCTCTCCGGCAACTACCAGCGCGACGGAACGTGGGTTTGGTCGCGGCGGATCAGCGTGCAGCCGTTCACCGGCATCGACAACCGCAACGTGCGCTACGTGACGGTGCGCATCTTCAAGCGCGACACTGCGGGCGTCGAGCACCAGATGGCCGAACTGTCGGCCGTGATCAACTCGGCCGGCGGGTCGTTTCCGACTACGCAGGTGTTCGACATCTACCTGTTGGCGGTCGAGAACATCCCGGGGTGGTGGGTCTTCATGGAATCGATGAAGCCGTTCGTCGAGTCGATGATCACCGACCTCGAGAACCGCAACCCGGGGCTCAGCTTCCGCACGCACTGGATCACCAAGGCCGCCTACGGTCGCAACCAAGGCTACCGACCGTTCATCAATGAGGCTGTCGATAGCGTCGCGCCGATCACCGAGGTCTATCACTATCCGGGCCGCATGCCGAACGGCAACGCGTCGACATACTACTACGTGCCGGATGTGATCAAGGGCCGGATCAACCTCGATGGCCAGGATTGGAACGGCTACGACGCGACGTTGAATCCGTACCCCTATGCGCTCGCCGACTTCTTCAATCACGCGATGCGCTACCCGGACGAGTACGCACTGTGGCAGACGAAAGTCGCGGCGATCGAACAGCGCGAGCAGGCGATCAGGGATGCGATCGCGAACGGGACTCCGGCGCCACCCGAGTTCAGCGACATGTCGAAGGAGCCGACGCTGCGCATCCTGCTCGACGAGATGGCGACCGACCCGGACCGCTACCGCCACGCGATGGTGATCAACCTGCACGGCGAGTTGTTGCCGATGCCGGCCTTGCGCAACTACAGCGATGCCGCGAAGGCGCCGGAGGTGCCGGGCCAGGAGCACTGGCGGGTCGTGACCCACCCGGAGGAGCTGCGCACGAAGCTCAACGACGGTGGCGTCACCGACAATCTGAAGCTGCGCATGTACGCCTACGTCGACAACCGCACCTACTACACCGGCAGCGACCGGATGAGCCAGCCGATGGTCGTGGAGCTGGTCGGCATCGACCTGATCGACCACAGCGACAGCGATGAAGATCGTCTGCACGCCAATGCGCAGCTCGACTACGTCTACGGTGGTGTGCCGGTGGCTGGCAGCAGCGACTACCCGAACAAGTGGCTGCCGGCGGTGCACAAGGACGATGTCGGCGACCCGAACGAGGAGATGTACTACACGGCCGAGTTCGTGCAGAACCCGGGAGCCGATCCGTTCACCCGCATCTACCTATTCAACACGCCGCTCATCTGCCCGCTCGACAGCAACAACCGCGGCTTGGCCGCGACGCGGCGGGCGCGGCTCTACGACATGGAGTACGTGCCGTGTCCGATCGACAAGGACTCGGGTAGCGGTGAGCCGATCTTCGAGCCGGACCTGACCGACATAGGTGCTACGGGCACGAAGAACACCGCCCGATGGACGCTGACGCTGGACAAGGACGTGCTGACCAGCAACCAGTTCGTCGATACCAGTGGGTCCGGATACAACCCGACCGGCGACGTGCAGTTGCAGATCCGCACGCGCATCGCCAGCGGCTACACGAGCGGCGATACCGACTGGCAGACGAGCGGTCAGGTGTTCCCGACACTGAATCAGCCGGACAACCTGTCGAC
>DRKG01000060.1 GCA_011051855.1 bacterium
GAGGCCGCCGGCCCGGATCTCGACCTGCAGGGAGGTGGCATCCGTGGCGACCAGTTCGCCGTCCATCGCGACCGCGAACGCCTGTTCGCCGACGAGCCGCGCCCGGCGCACGGTCGTCGTGCGCACGCGCCGATCGCGAAGGTGGCGTGCGCGCACCAGCTTGCCGAGCAGCGCCAGGATCCCCCGGCGTGAGGTCGTCTCGACTTCGAGCAGATCGAGCGCGCCGTCGTCGATTCGGGCCGCAGGCGTGAACGGCAGGCCGCCACCGACCCGCGGGCTGTTGCAGAACGACGCGAACATCAGCCGCGCCTCGTGCGCGTGGTGCTCGTCGACGGTGATCCGGGCCGACAGCGTTCGCGGGCGCAGCAGCGCGCGCAGCGTCGCCGCGAGGTAGCGGAGACGCCCGCGCAGCGGCAGTCGGTGGGCCAGGTGCGCGACCTCGGCGACGAAGCCGGCGTCGACCGCGTTGGCGAAACGACGTTCGCGTGTCGTCGTCGTCGTGGCGATCGTGGCGATGCCGTAATCGACGCGGCGGATGTGGCCCGTTGCGAATGTGTCGGCGAGTCGGTCCGGGTCGTTCGGCAGCCCCGCGCCGGCGGCGAAGTCGTCGCCGCTGCCGGCGGGCAGGATCGCCAGAGGCCCGAGCGTGCCGGCGCGCTCGGTCAGTCCGTTGAGCACTTCGTTGACGGTGCCGTCGCCGCCGACCGCGACGACGGGGCCGGCCGCGCGCGCCGCCAGAATGCGTGCATCACCGGCCGCGCGCGTGAACCTCAGTTCGTGCGGCTGCCCGCGGCGGTGCAGTGCCGCCGCCAGTTGCTCCGCCAACGCGCGTGCGCGGCGACCACCGGCGCAGGGGTTGGCGACGATCCGCAGCGGTCGATTCGGGGGCTCGTGGTCGCGCTGCATCGGGCGGTTGAGCATACTGCGCGGCTGCACCGTGATTGCACCAGCCGACAGCTCCGGGACGGCGGCCAAAGTCGCGCTGGTCACCGGCGCGTCGGGCGGCATCGGCAGCGCGATCGCGCAGGAACTGGCGCGGGCCGGCTACCTCGTCGTGCTGAGCGCGCGCCGCGTCGAAGTGCTCCAGCGGGTCGCCGCGCGCATCCGCGCGGATGGCGGGCGGGCCCACGTCGCGCCGTGTGATGCCACCGACGTCGCAGCCGTGCGAGCGATGGTCGACGACGTGTTTGCGCGCTTCGCTCGGCTCGACGTGCTGGTCGCGAGCGCGGGCGTCTATCTGCGCAGGTCCGCGACCGAGGTGGTCCGCGTCGACGTCGAACAGATGCTGGCGGCCAACTTCTGGAGCGCGTTCGAGCTGGTGTCGGCGGCATTGCCGCGCCTGATCGAGCAGCGCCGCGGGCAGATCGTGTTCATCAATTCGTTCGACGCCAGGAAGGGCTTGCGGCAGGACTGTCCGTACGTGGTGGCCAAAGCCGCTCTCGCCGGTTACGCCGCGACCCTGCGGCAGGCGGTGCGCGGTGCTGGCCTGCACGTCTGCAGCGTCTTCCCCGGGCGTGTCGATACACCGATGATCGACGACCTCGAAGTGCCGGCGATCTCGGCCAAGATTCCGCCGGAGCGCGTCGCGCGAGCCGTGATGCGGGCGCTGCGCCGTCGGCGCAGCGAGGTGTGCGTGCCCTTCCATATCAAAGCGTTGCAATGGGCCGATGTGCTGTCGCCGCGGCTCGGTGATTGGCTGGTGCGGAAGCTCGGGCTCGACGGCCGGCGGGTGCCTTGATTGCCGGGGCGTTGTGGGCACGATGTCCCGGTCCATGCAACCGTCCGCGTCTTTGCCCGAGCCCCACGCCTTCATCCGTCCCGTGCAGATTGCTGCCGTGCCGGGGCCGTCGACGCCCTTGGTCGACCGGGTTCTGGCCGGCGTCGAACGGGCGCTGCTGCGCCGCGGGCACCGCTGGGTGACGACGCCGGACGACGCCACCGATGCGTTCGTGACGAGCGCCCGTCTGCACGATCCGCGTCCGTGGCGCGACTCGCCGATGTTCACCGGGCGCAAGCGGTTCGGGCTGGCGCGCAAGCCGGCGAACTACGCCTTCGTGCAGGTGCCGCTGGCCGAGTTGACGGCGTTGTTGCGGGGTTTCGAGCAGGCGCTTGCCAAGGAACGGCCGGGGCCGGACGACTTCGGCCATCCCGGCCTGTCCGCGAACGCGTGGCAGGTCCTGCTGGATCAAGGGCGGCGCGGCGGGGCGATGATGTGTGTCGGGCGTCTCTTGCAGGCACAGGCCAAGAGTCTGCGCGTGGTCATGGTCGTCGGCGATGAGCGTCCGATTGCGGCGCACCTGTTCGACCTCGCCGGTGCCTACCCGCGCATCGACGCGCAGGACCCCGAGCGGTTCTACGACGAGATGGCGCTGCGCATCGCGACCCATCTGAGCACGCGCGAAGTCACCAATCACGACAACGATCGCGAGCCGATCCCTGCCGATGTCTGGCGGCGGGCGCCGGGGCCCGACGCGATGCTGCGGGTTTCGCGCGAGCTCGGCCGGCGCCGGTTCTTCACCAACATGGTCCGCATTTCGGATCTGGTCGACGTGCCGGCGATCACCGGCACCATCGCCCGGCAATACAGCGAGGGTTGCTTTGGCACGCACGATCCGGTCATCGGTGCGCAGATCGTGACCATCACCGGCAGCCGCAATCCGGTGGAGAAGGCGAGCCTGATGGAGGACGACCTGGCGGTGATCCAAGGCGTGCTCGATGACGGCAGCGGTGTGCTGGTGCGCGCGGTCGAAGGTTTGCGCAACGAGCCGCCGTCGTCGGAGGCGGTCGAGTTCGAGTTGGTCGACCGTTATCTGCCGCGCATGCGCCTGCCGCAGGAGTTCGGTGTCGACACCGAAGTGCCGGTGGTGCGCAGCAAGCTGCACGGCCACCGTGGGGTGGTTTCCTTCGATCCGGGAGTCGTCGAGTACGTTCCGCTGGACGAGCCGTTCTTCCACTATCTGGTCAGTTGCTCGACCGAAGCACAGGCCAAGGGCGTGACCGCGGCGTTTGCGCGCTCGCAGGCGCTGCGCGATGCGGCCGATCCGCGCACGATCGTGTTCACGGTGCTGCCTGGGCACGGCCTGCTGATGGCCGAGAAGTGGGTGGTCGGCACGCGTCCGTTCGACGTGCTGCTGCGCGCGATGGACGACGGCACGATCGAGATCGGTGACGGCGTGCCGCAGGGGCCGATGCGCTACGAGTGTGAAGGCGGCCGCATGGTGCTGCGGCTCGGCAACGGGACCGTGCAGCCGTCGGATGGCTTGCGACCCGCTCGCGTGCGCGACGACGGCAGCTACGGCGCCAACGCCGGCTGAGGTGCGGGGTCGGCGTCGGGCTGGCCGAAGTACCAACCCGTCAGCTTGCGTTCGACGTGGGCGCACAGCCGACGGCTGTCCCGGTCGTGCGCGCGCGGGTGTTCGATCGCCAGCACCTGCAGGCGGTGGCGCGGGAAGCCCGCCGGGGGCGAGAACAGCGGAACCTGCGGGGACAGATACTTCGGTCGGCAACTGACTCCGAGCACGACGACCGGCACGTCGGCGCGGCAGGCGATCTCGAAGGCGAGCCGGCCGAACGGGCGCAGCCGGTCGGGCAGCGAGCGCGAGCCTTCGGGGAACACGTAGATGCGCATGCCGTCGCGCAGGCGTTGGAGCGAATCGTCGAGAACCCGGCCGATCGAGATCGGGTCGCGGCCCGGTCCTTCGAGCAGGCCCGCGCCGACCAGGAACGGGCGGATCATGCGGCGGTTGAACACCGCGGGTTTGACGATCGTGGTCGCGCGCCCGAGGGCGGCGTTCACGGCCAGCACGTCGAGTTGCGTCGGGTGGTTGGCGACGACCACGCAGGGGCCGTCCGGCAGTTGCGCGATCACGTCGCGATACTGGCAGTCGGCGACGCGCACCCAGCGCAGCCACAGAAGCGAGAACCGGAAGCCGGCTCGGATGCAGGCTTGGAGCCGCCGCGCGGCCAGCAGCGGCCGGTCGCGCCACCACCAACAGCAGAGCGCGAACGGCAGGTAGCCCATCGGTCCGAGCAGCGTGTAGCCGAGCACGCTGACGGCGACGCTGGCGGAGCGCAGCGCACGACGGGCGGCGGCGAAACTCGGTAGGGGCGGTTCGCTGCAGGGTGGGGGTGGCGGCATGCTCGGCCGGGAACCATACCCCGTGGCGGTGCTGCGACCTGCCAGCAAGCCGATCGGCGTGGCCGGTTTCTGTCCACGTCGACCGTCGGCGCGGCCAGGGAGCGTCCACGGCTTCGTGGGGTCCCGACAGCAACCAGACGGCATCCAGATGGCACATCGCTTGCTGGCGGGGGCGCCTCTCCGAAGCCATCATGACGAAGACTCCCGCCCTCACTGCGCTGATCGCATCGATCGCGAGCGCGCCCCTTCTCCTCGCCCAGTCGCCGCAGAACCCATCGCCGACGCGTGAGTCCGCGACGGGCGAGCGCGGTGCTACCAAGCAGAAACCCGCCAACCAGCAGCCTGGCGAGAGCGACCGCGCACGCGTCGTCGTCACCGCATCCGGGTTTGCCGAGGAGGCGTTGCGCACGCCGTATACGTTCCAGCAGGTGAGCTCCGAGCAGTTGGTGGAGCGCGGTTCGCGCACCCTGCCCGAGGCGCTGCGCTACACGCCCGGCGTGATGGTGCAGAAGACCGCGCAAGGCCACGGTTCGCCCTACATCCGCGGCTTCACCGGCCGGCAGAACCTGATCCTGGTCGACGGCATCCGCATCAACAACTCGACCTTCCGCGGTGGGCCGATCCAGTACTGGAACACCATCGATTCGTTCTCGATGGACCGCATGGAGGTGATCAAGAGCCAGGGGTCGGTGCTGTTCGGGTCCGACGCGATCGGCGGCACCGTCAACGTGTTCACGCGCTCGGCGGACTTCCGCAGCGAGGCCGACGGCAGCTTTTTCCAGCACGGCAGGACCTTCTACCGCTTCGATTCGAACGGGCTGTCGCAGACCGGGCGCGTCGAGGCGCAGGTCGGCGAAGGCGGCGTGTGGGGGCTGCACATCGGCGCGACCTACCGCAACTTCGGCGACATCCGAGACCGTTCGCTCGGCGAGATGCCGCAGACCGGCTACGACGAGTTCGACTACGACCTGCGTTTCGACGCGGCCTACGGGGACTCGGGCACGCTGACGCTCGCCCACCAGCGCGTCGAGCAGAACGACATTTGGCGCACGCACCGCACGGTGTTCTTCGAGCCGTGGGAGGGTACGTCGCTCAGCAACCCCGACCTCGCCCGCATCTACGACCAGGAGCGTTCGTTGAGCTATCTGCGCCTGGCGGACGACGACGTCGGTTCGGGCGTGTCGAAGTACTCGCTGACGTTCTCGTTCCAGCAGCAGAACGAGTTCTTCTTCCGGCAGCGCACGGCGGGTGCGAATGTGCGCAACCAGAACGACTACACCGACGTCGATACCTACGGCGTCGCGCTGCAGCTCGAGAGCCAAGTCGGCGACGGCACGCTCGTCTACGGCGCCGACTACTACGTCGATACGGTCAGCTCGACGCGGCGCGAGGTGCGGGTGGATCCGATGGGGGCGGTCGTCAGTGACACGTTCGCCGTGCAGGGCCCGGTCGGCGACGGCGCGCGATACGACCTGTTCGGCGCGTTCGCGCAGTACCGCATGCCGGTCACCGATGACCTCGAAGTCACGATCGGCGGCCGCTACACCTACGCCGCCGCCAACATCGACCGGCTCGACGACGGCAACGGCAACGCGGTCAGCGCCAACCGCAACTTCGATCAGGCGACGTTCAACCTGCGCGCGAATCAGCGCGTAGGCGACGATTCGACCGTCTACGGCGGCATCGCGCAGGCATTCCGCGCGCCGAACCTCGACGATCTCAGCTCGCTGAAGTCGTCGCGCACCGACTTGATCTCAACCGGCTCGATCGACGTCGAGCCGGAGAAGTACCTGACCTACGAGCTCGGCTACCGCCTGCTGACGGCGGACTCGGCGTTCAACGCGTCGGTCTACTACACCGACATCGAAGACCTGATCGTCTCGCGCCCGGTCGGCACCGTGCCGGGGACCGGCGAGGTGATTACCGCGTCGACCAACGGTTCGAACGGCTACGCCTACGGCTTTGAGCTCGAGGGCGAGCATCGGCTGTGTGATGCGTGGACGGCGAGCGGGTTCCTGGCCTGGGTCGACGGCGAGTCCGATCGCTACCCGAGCAACTCGACCACTCCGGTGCGCGAGAAGCTGTCGCGACTGATGCCGCTGACCGGGTCGCTGGCAGTGCGCTGGCAGGAGCCCGAAAACCCGCTGTGGGTCGGCGCGCGCGTGCTGGTGGCCGGTCGCGCCGATCGCATGAACTCGGGCGACCGCAGCGACACGTCGCGTTTTCCGCCCAAGGGCACGCCGAGCTACATCGTGCTGGCGCTGAACTCGGGCTATCGCGTCAACGAGCACTTCGAGCTGTTCTTCACGCTCGACAACGCCACCGACACCGCCTACCGCGTGCACGGTTCGGGCGTCAACGAGCCCGGCATCAACGCGATTCTGGGCGGTCGCCTGACCTGGTAGCTGGCCGGCGCCAGCGCCGTGCCAGGCGGTCGAACAGCCACGCTGCCGCCAGCGCGGTGAACAAGCTGCCGAGCGTGTCGGTCGGATAGTGGCCGCGCGCGCGCACGCGGCAGATGGCGGTGCCGAGCGCGAGTAGCAGCACCAAGGGCGCGACCGATGGTCGCAGGCGCGCGATCGCGAGCATCGCCCCCCAGGCGACGGCGGCGTGCTCGCTCGGACAGCACAGATCGGCCGCCTGCCAGGGTTCGTCGCCCCACGGTTGCCATTGCCATCCGGGGTAGTGCGCAAGGGTCGCGCCCCTGTCGTCGACGACGTCCCAGGCGCGCAGTTCCTGCGGCATGTCGGGACGGCGGATCAGCACCTTCAGCACGGCCGCGAGGATGCCGGCGACCGCGGTATGGAACGCCAACGCCAGCCCGGCGAAGCGCAGCCGCGCTCCGTCGGCATGGCCGCGGCTCCAGACGAACACGACCAGCACCGCGTACAGCCAAGCCGGAATGTAACCGAGCGAACGCAGCAACATGTGCAGGTCGTTGAGACGCCCGCCGACGCGACCGATCCAGACCATCAC
>DRKG01000061.1 GCA_011051855.1 bacterium
CTCGAAGATCTCCCGGTGGTCGCGGATGAACTGGAATCTCAGTTCCTTGCGTTCGCGAAGTAGGCCGCGGCCTTTTCTTGGGATGTCGCGCTCCTGCCGCGCGACTGCCAGCTCCTTGCGGAGACGGCGATTCTCCTCCTCGACCTCGGTCAGGCGCCCGTTGCCGGGGAAGGCCAAGGTGCCGTCGGTCTCGAACTCGCGCTTCCAGCGCGCCAGCATGTTGCGGTTGATGCCGAGACTGTCGGCCACTTCAGACACGGTGCGGCCGTGCTCCACGGCCTGCTTCACCGCCTCGAGCTTGAACTCGCGGCTGTGCTTCCTGCGGGACTTGCCCATGGGATCATCTTCCTTTCGGAGCCTCGGGACTCTATCTGGGTGTCCACTTTTTCGGGGCAGGATCACCCGACGCCCAGCGCGTTTGAAGGACACCGCTGCCAACCCGCTGATGCTGCAGGGATCCGGGCGGGAGCAGGGGCGCTGCTCGTCGACTACGAACGCACCGTCGCGGTGGAGCTCCGCTCGTCATCGACGGCCTCGGCACGGAGCCGTTCGAGTTCCTCCAGCTCCTGCTCGTTCAGGCGGAAGTCGACCAACAGGACGTCGCGATGCTGCCTACCCATGTTGCCGGCCTCGTGTTCGAGGTTGCTGTCGAAGACGTAGTGTTGCCCCGGGCGCTGCTCAAGCGTTGCGCCGACGCAGCGCATGCCGGCGTTGCCAGCGTTGCTGAGGCCGATGTGGAACCGCAATACGTCGAATGCCGGGTGGTCGGAGTGTGGGTAGATGTGGCAGCCGGGTAGCAGGCGGGAGAAGCCGGCGACCAGCACCCGCGGGTCGCGCAGTAGCCGCCACGATTCCGGGCAGCGCTGGCGGTGCCGCGCAAAGTCTACTTGGAATCCGCTCGGCATCGTCAACATCACGAACGGGAAGACCTGCCAGCCGTGATTGTAGGCGGCAGTTTCCGGCCACGGGAGGAACTCCTCGGCGGCGAGGGCCGCCGCCTCGCGCCGGAATGTTTGGTAGCCCGTGGCGAGTTTGCGAGGCAGTTCGAACGATGCGGTCGGGAATACTGCGCGTTGTCGGATCATAGCGTACTCAAATGAAGTCGAGGTCGCCGGGGCTCCAATACCAGTTGTCGAACAGGAACCGTCGCGACATGCGGTTGGAGTATGGCCGGTAGACGAACTGGTGGGGCGACACTTGCACGCGAAACCCTGCCTGCTGCATTTCTGCGAACTCAGGGGTGTGGCCTTGGAAGGCGGTGACGACGTGCTGGCGCCCCTGGGACGCGGCAAACGACCGCACCCCGGAGAGCAGTGCGCCGGCTGTTGCGTGCTCTTGTCGCGGTACCAGCCATTCCGCGATCACCACCGCGTCGTCGTGCTGCGAGTTGCAACCGACGACGGCAGCCGCGATTACGGCGCCTGTTGCGCTGCGCGCCGTGAGCACGGCGTGCTTGCTCTCCGGCTGCCGTAGGTAGCGCCAGCGCAGGTAACGTTGGTCGCGCACCAAGCCGCTCGGCGTCTGGCGGGCCAACTCGGCGAGCATGCGATCGGCGTCGTCGGGCACGTGACCGTCGGTGCTGATGGTCGGACCGTTCGGCTGGGGCTTCGGCAGCGCGTCGCGACCGCTCACCAACCAGCACACGTCGGCCATTACCTCGTAGCGGCAGTGGCGGATGAGCGTGCGTGATAGTCCCGGTTGCGGGAACCCGAAGATGAACCCGACCGAGCCACGCAGCTCGTCGACGAACCGGCTACAGACCCGAAGCAACAGCCGCGGACCGGCTGGATTCGTCTGCAGCTCGGGGTGCACCGCGACGTCGCCCGCGCGACACACGAGTCCGGGTTCGCCCGCAAAGCGGCACGGCAGCACGACGCCGCAGAACGTGGCAAGGCAGCGACCGTCGGCAGAGAACGCCGCAACCACCTCCCCGCGCTGCACCGGACCTCGATCGTAACGATGTCGCCAGTGCTCGTCCGTCCACTGCGAACCGAACGCAGCGTGGTGCAGAGCGACCAATCGTTCGACATCGGTGGGCTGTGCGCGCCGCACCTCGACTGGCTGGGACATCGTCACGGAACTGTTCATGCGAGGTGATCAGGGCAGCCGCGGCACAGCTCGATCTCGCCCGAGCGACCGTTCTCTTGAAGGAGGTCGGTCGTCACCAGCCACACCTTGGCTTCGATCCGCGTTGCGTTGGTGACGACGTCGACGTACTGCATGCCGAGTTCAGCGCTGATACGCAGGGGGAACGGGCCAGGCTCGAGATCCTGGAAGAACACGTGCAGCATCTGTCCCTTCGGCGGTATTCCCATGGTCGAGCCTTCCGTATGCGCCGGTGGTGTCAGCGTGGGCCGAAGGCTACTCGCGATTCCCGATTCGTGCCAGTGCCGGGTGGCGCTTCAGGCATAGATCTGGCCTGGCACGGGTGCTCGGTCGTTTCCGCAACGACAGGGGTGGAGCCCGACCTCGGTTGCGCCAAGTGTGATGCTGCTGCATGGTCACTTGGCGCCCAAGCTGCACGTATTATGTCGACCAATGACGCGGCGCCCCCGGCGACGCGACGCGAACACCTGCAGGCGGTGTTGCTCGCATTGCTCTGCTCGGTGCTGTTCCCAGGCGATGCGTTGCTGCCGGGACGCGCGCTCGTGCCGCATGCGCCGGAGGTGTTCGACGTCTACATGGACGAAGCCAAGGCGAACGGCAGCGCTTCGACCCGGACGACGCCTTCCGCGGCAACGTCGCGATGACGGACAAGTACCTGCAGTCCCTGTGCTGGGACCGGGTCCTGCAGGACCCGCTTCGGCAAGGGCGAGATCCCACGCTGGACGCGCGACATCGCCGGCGGGGCCCCGTTCGTGCCGCAGATGGCGCAGCCGTTCCATCCGATCAACCTGCTGCTCTACGTGCTGCCGAGCGTCGAATGGTACGGCTGGTGGTACCTGGTGCACCAGGTGCTGTTCGGCTGGTTCGCCTACCTGTTCCTGCGCCGCATCGGATGCCTGCACGGCGCGGCATTGATCGGCCTGGTGGCGGCGGTGCTCGGTATGTGGACGCAGTGCAAGGTGCACCACAACGTGATCCTGACCGCGGCGCTGTCGCTGTGGCCGATGCTGTCGGCGACCCACGCGCTGGTGCACGAAGGCGTGCGCGGCCGCGCACGACGGCGCTGGCTCGGTTGGCTCGGCCTGTGGACCGGTCTGTCGTGGTCGACGGGATTCGTGCCGGTGGCCCTGCAGGCGAGCTACCTGACGTTCGCGTGGGCGCTCGGCATCGGCCTCGGCGCGCTGCTGTCGCTGGCCAACATGATCCCGATCCTGCTGGCGGCGGCGATCACGTCCCGCGCGAACACGACTGCCGCGAGCGATCTCGGCGTCGAATGGCCGCACTTGCTGATGCTCGGCTGGCCGACGCTGCTGAGCTGGCCCGAGGTGCCGGTCTACCCGGCCGGTGGCGGCGACCCTGAGACGCCGCCGAAGGTGCTCCGTCCGGTGCTCGCCGAAAACGAGCTCGGCCGACCACTACCTGCGCGCCGTCTACGTATTGGCCGGCGAGCACGAGGTCGTGTTCACCTACGATGGCCCGCGCGTCGTCTGGCCGCTGCGTTCGACGCTACCGGCCTGGATCGTCGTGCTCGGCTGCCTGCTGCCGTTGCGCCGCCCGTCGCCTCCTCCGCATGCAGGAACCAGCACGTCCGTGCGGCAGCAGAACGGCCGGTCGCAGTGGTAGTTCGGGTGCGTATCGCACGGCGGTCTGCACGGGGTAGACTTGTACCCCTGATTCTGCAACCGGCCGTGCGAGCGGCCTCCGTTCATGCAACGACTGATCGAGCATTACCCTCTGCAGCGCGGCGCGCATCCGTCGCGCGACGACGGCATGTGCGCCATGGAGATGGTCGCGTGGCTGGCCGGCGAAGCGCACAGCGACGAGCCGGAGTGCGCCTGCCCGGTGCTGGCTGCGCTGGTGCGCGCGTGCAACGACGCGATGACCGACCATGCGCGCAATCGCTACCTGCGGCCGTTGGTGCCGCTGCTGGTCAACACCCGCGCTTCGGCCGCGATCGAACGCGTGCGCGGCATGCTGGTGGTCGACTTCCTGGTGCGCACGCTGCTGCCGCGCGACCTGCGGCTGAGGGGGCGCGTGGACGAGGCGCGACTGCTCGCGGAACTCCCCCCGATCACCCGGCTCGAGCACGTGCGCGTCGCGGCCCGAGCCACCGC
>DRKG01000062.1 GCA_011051855.1 bacterium
AGCAGGAGGGCTGACCGGTCACCTCCCGAAAGCCTGTCACCGCGGCCGGGATGCGGACACCAGGGATCTGGGCCGCGCGGAACCTCGCAGATATGTTTGGACTTTGTTCGGGTTTCAGGTAAGGTGCGGGCCATGCACCCGAGGGTGCCTCCAACAATCCAGCGAAGCCCCGTGGGAGGGGGCGAATCACGATGAAGTCGAAAGGTGATGCGAAGGCCGACGCGAAGGCGGCGAAGGTAGAAGCTCTCCGGCAGGAAGCGCTTTCGGATGCGCTGGCCGCGATCCAGAAGAGCCACGGCGAGGGTTCGATCATGCGGCTCGGAGAGCGCCGGGTGGTGCCCATCGACGGCATCTCGACCGGCTCGCTCGGGCTCGATCTGGCGACCGGCGGCAAGGGCTTTCCGCGCGGGCGCGTGATCGAGGTCTACGGGCCGGAGTCCTCCGGCAAGACGACGTTGACGCTGCACGTGGTCGCCAACGCCCAGCGCCAGGGCGGCACGTGCGCGTTCATCGACGCCGAGCACGCGCTCGATCCGCAGTACGCGCGGCGGCTCGGAGTCGACCTGGACTCGCTGCTGATCTCACAGCCCGACCACGGCGAGCAGGCGCTCGACATCTGCGAGACGCTGGCCAAGTCGGGAGCGATCGACCTGATCGTCATCGACTCGGTGGCGGCATTGGTGCCCAAGGCGGAGATCGAGGGCGAGATGGGTGACAGCTTCGTCGGCCTGCAGGCGCGGCTGATGAGCCAGGCGCTGCGCAAGCTGACCGCGGTCACCGCCAAGACCAACACCACGCTGATCTTCATCAACCAGATCCGCGAGAAGATCGGCGTCATGTTCGGCAGTCCGGAGACCACGACCGGCGGCCGCGCGCTGAAGTTCTACTCGTCGGTCCGCATCGACATCCGGCGTATCGGCCAGATCAAGAACGGCGACATGCCGGTCGGCGCGCGCACCAAGGCGACCGTGGTCAAGAACAAGGTTGCGCCGCCGTTCCGCAAGACGGAGTTCGACATCCTGTTCAACGAGGGCATCAACCGACTCGGTGAATTGCTCGACCTGTCGGTCGACAACGGCATTCTGCGGCGTTCGGGCACGTGGCTGAGCTACGGCGATACGCGGTTGGGTCAGGGGCGGGAACGCGCCCGCGAGTTCCTGAAGGAGAACCCGGAGATGGCCGAGGAGATCGAGCAGAAGCTGCTCGACAAGCTGCTGCCCGAGCGGCAGCAGCAGAAGGCGGAGGAATCCGCGGCCGCGGCGGGGCAGGCCAGCAGTGCGCCGACGAACGGTGCGCCAACCCGAGCTGCGCCAACCCGAGCTGCGCCAACCCGAGCTGCGCCGACCCGAGCTGCGCCGACCCGAGGTGCGCCGACCCGAGGTGCGGCGACCCGGAGTGCGACGGCGCGAGGTGCGACCGCCCGAGGCGCGGGGGAAGGGGCCTCGTCCGCAGGCGCCTGATCGTCGGCGGCAAGAATCGCGTCCACTCCCGGGCGCCCAGCGGCTAAAACGTTCGCCCCCGAAGTCGAGCGACGACGGGGCAAGAACGCCATGAAGCCGCTGACCGCCGCCGAGATCCGCACCCGCTACCTGGACTTCTTCGCCGCCAACGGCCACGCGGTGATGAAGTCCGACTCGCTGGTGCCGACGAATGACCCGACGCTGCTGTTCACCGGCGCGGGCATGAACCAGTTCAAGGACATGTTCTTGGGCAAGGGCACTCTGCCGACCAGGCGCGTGACGACCGCCCAGAAGTGTCTGCGCGTGCCCGATCTCGACAACGTCGGTTTGACGCCGCGGCACCACACGTTCTTCGAGATGCTGGGCAACTTCTCGTTCGGCGATTACTTCAAGAAGGACTGCATCACCTGGGTCTGGTCGTTCTTCAAGGACGTCTGCGGGATCCCGGCGGACCAGATGGTGGTGACCATCTACCAGGACGACGACGAGGCCTTCGAGATCTGGACGCAGCACATCGGCCTCGCTCCCGGGCGCGTGTTTCGTTTCGGGGAAAAGGAGAACTTCTGGCCGGCCGAAGCGCCGAGCAAGGGGCCGAACGGGGTCTGCGGTCCGTGTTCCGAGATCTACTTCGACCACGCGCCAGGTGAGGCGCTGCCGGCGGACGCCGGTCTTTCGGAGTTGCCGGCGCCGCGCTTCCTCGAGATCGGCAACTGCGTGTTCACCCAGTTCGACCGCAAGGACGGGGGCAAGCTCGACCCGCTTCCGCAGAAGAATATCGACGTCGGCCTCGGGCTCGAACGCATCGCGGCGGTGCTGCAGGGGGCCGAGAACAACTTCGAGACCGACCTGTTCCGTCCCTACCTCGAACACCTCGGGCGGCTGACGGGCACCGCCTATGGCGTCGACGCGGGCCGCGACGTGCGCATGCGGCGCATCGCCGACCACGTGCGCGCGGTCACGTTCTGCATCGCCGACGGGGCTCTGCCGAGCAACGAGGGGCGCGGCTACGTGGTGCGCAAGATCCTCCGCCGCGCGGCGCGAGACGGCTACGAACTCGGGTTGCAGCAGCCGTTCCTGTTCGACATGGTCGGGCTGGTCGGCGAAGTGATGGGCGACCAATACCCCGAGGTGCGCGAGAACGCCGCCCAGTGCCGGGCGGTGATCCGCGGCGAGGAAGAGAACTTCTCGACCGTGTATCGCCAGGGCATGGCGCGCCTCGACGAGTTCCTGGCCAAGGCGCTGGCGAACCACTCGCGCGGCGCGGTCCTCACCGGCAGCGGTGCGTTCGCGTTCCAGTTGCACGACACCTACGGCTTTCCGATCGACATCACGCAGAAGGTCATCGAAGAGCGCGGCTTCGGTCTCGACCTCGCCGGCTTCGAGGCGGCGATGGCGGCCCAGCGCGAGCGGGCGCGCAAGAGTGCCGCGGTGGCGGACGCGGTGTTCACCGCCAGTGTCGCGGTCAAGCTGCGTGATGCCGGGCACGCGCCGACGACGTTCACCGGCTACGACGAGCTCGTGACGGACGCGCGCCTGCTGGCGTTGGTCGGCGACGGCGAGGTGCTGCTCGATCGGGCTAAGGCCGGCCAACAGGTGGTGCTGGTGGTGGACCGAACACCGTTCTACGCGCAGGGTGGTGGGCAGGTCGGGGACCGGGGTCGGGTCGAAACCGCGACCGGTCGGGCGCGGGTGCTCGACACGACCTCACTGGACGGATACTGGCTGCACCGCCTCGAAGTCGAGTCGGGGGAGCTCGAGACGGGCCAGGAGGTGCGCATGCTGGTCGACGCGGAGGCGCGGCGGGCGACCGAGCGCAATCACACCGCGACCCACCTGCTGCACGCCGCGCTGAAGCAGGTGCTCGGCGACCACGTCAGCCAGGCGGGGTCGGAAGTCAGCGCCGAGCGGCTGCGCTTCGACTACACGCAGCCGGAGAAGCCGTCGGCGGAGAAGCTGCAGCAGGTCGAGGATCTGGTCAACGAGCAGGTGTTGCTCGCGATCGACGTCGCGGCGCGCGTGCAGGGGCTCGACGAGGCGCGCGGCAACGGCTTCGTGGCGCTGTTCGGCGAGAAGTACGGCGAGCAGGTGCGCACGCTGCAGGTCGGTGAGTTCAGCAAGGAGCTGTGCGGCGGCACGCACGTTCGCAACACCGGCAACATCGGCTCGTTCCGCTTGGTCAGCGAGGGCGCGGTGGCGGCTGGCACGCGGCGTATCGAGGCGGTCACCGGTCGCACCGCGTTGCAGTTGGCGCGGGCCGAGCGCGAATCGCTGCAGGCGGTTGCCGGCCAGTTGAAGGTCCCGACCGACAAGGTGCCGGCGCGCGTCAAGGAACTCGCCGACGAACTCAAGAAGACCCGCAAGGAACTCGAGAAGGCGCTCGCGCCCGACCTCGACGCCGAGATCGAGAAGCTGGCCGGGCAGGTCGTGGCGCACGACGGCGTGCATACGGTCGTGTTCGAGCGGCCGGGGCTCGATACCAAGGGCGCGCAGGAGCTGCTGCATCGGGCGCAGCAGCGCTTCGCCCCGTTCGCCGGCGTCGTCATCAGTCCCGCGGCCGACTCCGTGTTGGTGGTCGCCAACGTGCACCGGGAGCTGACCGACCGGCTCGGTGCCGGCGATCTGGTCAAGGAGCTGACCGGTCTCTTGGGTGGCGGCGGCGGTGGCCGGCCCGAGGGGGCGCAAGGCAAGGGGCGCGACGTCGCCAAAGTGGCGGCGGCGGTGGCCCGGGCGGACGAAGCTCTGCGCAGCGCGGGGCTGCGTTGACGCCGGCCGGATCGCCGGCGTGGAAAACCGACTGGCATTGACATCGTCCAGGCGGTCCGTAAAGTCCTTTCCCCTTCAATTCGGCTGAGGGCCCCGCGGACGTTCGCGCGCCCCTTCGCCGAGCTCGATGGCACATCCTCATGGCTACTCCGAAACGCAAGGTCAGTCGCGCCCAGCGTGGTCGCCGCCGCGCCCACCAGGGTCTCGCACGCATGCAACTCGTGCGCTGCACGCACTGTGGATCGATGATCCGTCCGCACACGATCTGCAAGGCCTGCGGACACTACCGCGGTCGGCAGATCCTCGTCGCCGACACCGCGAGCAACTGACGGCCGGCCGAGGCCGGTCGCTGCGAGCCGGGCGTCGTCCGTCGTCCGACGTCTGCCGGACGCCCGGTGGGCCACGCTTCTCATCAGGCCGCTCTCCCCAGGCCGCCACCATCCCATGAGCAGAATCGTCCTCGATGCCATCGGCGGGGATCACGCCCCGACCGAAGCCGTCGCCGGTGTTGCCCTCGCCGTGCGGCAGGGTTATCTGCAACCCGGCGAGGTTCTTCTGACCGGGCCTGAGGCGCAGGTGCATGCGGCCCTCGCCGACGCCGGGCTCGGTGAAGCCGGCATCGAGGTCGTCGATGCTCCCGACGTGCTCGGGCCGGCGGATTCGCCGACCGACGCGATGCGCAAGAAGCCGCGCAACAGCGTCGCGGTGGGCGTGCGCCTGGTCAAGGAAGGCCGCGCCGGCGGCTTCGTCAGCGCCGGTTCGACCGGCACCGTGGTCGCCGCCGCGACCCTGGGCCTGCGCTACCTCGAGGGCATCCGCCGGGCGGCGATCGGCGCGATCATCGAAGGGGAGCACAATCCGTTCCTGGTGCTCGACGTCGGCGCGAACCCGCAGCCGAAGGCCCACCACCTGGCGCAGTATGCGTTGATGGGATCGGCCTACTACCAGTGCCAGTTCGACATCGCCGAGCCGAAGGTCGGCATCCTGAACATCGGCAGCGAAGACAAGAAGGGCAGCCCGTTGGTGCTCGAAGCGCGCGCGATGCTGCAGCAGATGCCGATCAACTTCCACGGCAACGTCGAAGGCGTCGAGGTGTTCTCCGGCGGCTGCCACGTGGTCGTGACCGACGGCTTCAGCGGCAACATCCTGTTGAAGGTCAGCGAAGGGGTCGCCGAGTACCTGCTGCGCACGACGTTCGGCGAGATGCACAAGGCCGGCGTCGACGGTCGCCAGATCGCGCAGGTGCAGCGGGCGGTGATGCCGCGGGTCGACTTCAGCGAATACGGCGGCGCACTGCTGCTCGGCGTCGAGGGCGTGGTGACGATCTGCCACGGGCGTTCGCGGGCGCCGGCGTTCGCCAACGCGTTGCGGTTTGCCCATCGCGCGCTCGAAGGCAAGGTGAACGAGCACATCGTCGCGGCAGCGCGTTCGGTGCGCCTGGGCAATGGGCAGGCGAACGCATGAACCGTTTCGGTGAGTGCCACGGCATCGCGCCGGCGCGCGGTCGGTCGCTCGCAACTGACCGGCCCAGCAACGTGGGCGAGGAGATCCGTTGATGACAGCAGTACGCAGGGTCGGGATCGC
>DRKG01000063.1 GCA_011051855.1 bacterium
CCTCGAAGTCGGTGCCGAACAGCAGATCCTGTTGTGGGACGGCATCCCGTTCCTGAACCTCCCGGGTGAGCACCTCGGGCGCAAGGAGATCCGCGACAACGACCCGTACCCGGCCTATCGCACGCTGAACGTCGGCCAGCCGAAGGCGCACGGCTGGCAGCACTTCGACCACGAACACTGGTCGACGGACCTGTTGTTCGACTACTACATGCTCAGCGGCGATGCCTGGGCGCTGGAGGAGTTGCGGCAACTCGGCCAGAGCCTGAAGGGACTGATGCGGCTGCAGTACTACTACACGCAGAACATCCAGCCGACGCGCGCCGAGGGTTGGTGCATGCAGGGCTTCGCGCAGATCTACCAGGCGACGCAGGACGAATCGCTGAAGCTCTACGCGATGCGGCGGGTCAACGAAATCGTCGACGTGCAGCGGGAAAAGAACCACCCGAGCAAGGCGCTGATGTTCCAATCGAACTACGCCGGAACCGGTTGGCCGATGCCGCACGAGTTCTACATGCCTTGGCAGCACGGTGCGCTGCTCTACGGCTACCTCGGGGCCTACCGGGCGTTCGGCGAGCAGGTGCTGCTAGACATCGCCGAAGACGTCGCCGATTGCGTCGAGTACGCGTGGGTCACGAACATGAACCACCCGACGTTCGGGTTCGTGCCGAACGGTCTGCGCTACTACGTGCCGGTCACGGCCAACAACCTGCCGGTCAGCCCGAATCACTTCGACAACCTGGCGCAGGGGGCGAAGTTCGGCGATTCGCCGCTCGGGGGGGCGCACACGTTCCTTATGGCCAGCCTGCACCTGCTGGCGGACTTCACGTCGGACCCGGTCGTGCGCACCAAGGCGCTGCAGTACGGCGGCCTGCTCAAGGGCAGTTCGCTCAGCGAGAACGATCGCTGGGACAAGTGGTACTACTGCCTGCCGAGCAACTACGCGAACTGACTACCGGGCCAGTGCACGCTGCGCCCGCATGCACAGCGGTGTTCGCCGGGCGGCACGGCCGAGCCCGTGGCGCGCGCGAGCACCGCGCCACAGGAGCAGACGACGCCCGCCAGCCGGGCCGGGTTGCCGAGCACGAGCGCGTGCGCCGGCACGTCGCGGGTGACGACGCTGCCCATGCCGATCATGCAGAACGGGCCGAGCTCGACACCCGGTCCGATCGTGCAGTTGGCGCCGATGGTGGCTCCCCGGCGAACGATCGTGCGCCGGGTCGACTCGTCCGGTTCGCTCGGGCGCAGCGCGCGCAGATCGGGGTCCGCGGCGCGGGGGGTGACGTCGTTGGTAAACACCGTATGGGCGGCCACCATCACACCGCGTTCGAGTTCGACGCCGGCGCAGACGTAGACCGAGGCGTTCAGCTTGCAGAGGTCGCCGATCCTCACGTCGTAGGCGATGTAGGTCTTCTCGCCGATGATGCAGTCGCGGCCGATGTGGGCGCCGTGACGCACGTGCACGGCGTCCCAGATGGCGGTGCCGTCGGCGATCTCGACGCCGTCTTCTACGATCGCGGTCGGGTGGATGCGCGGGTTCACGACGGGATCTCCAGCCAGCGGGCGTCCTGCGCCGAACGGTAGGCGCGATCGATGACCACCACCGAGGCGAGTGCGTCGGTGTCGTCGATGACCGGCGACTGCTCGCCGCGCACGACGGCGGCGAAGTTGTCGAGCTGGGCCGTGAACGCGCCCAGCTTGTCGTAGCCGCTGCCGAACGTGCGCCAGTCCGTCTGTCGGGTCTTGTAGCGCGAATGACGCCAGCCGATCTCGATGGTGCCGTCGGTGCCGATCAGGCGCACGTAGGCGTCGGTTTCCTTGTGCACGCTCCAGGACAGGTCGATCGAGCCGAGCGCCTGGCTGTGGCTCTGGAACAGCATGCGGGCGGTGTCTTCCACTTCGAGGGGTTGCACGCGGCGGCCGAACTGCACCTGCACCCGTGCGAGCGGCCCCAGCAGGAAGCGCGCCAGGTCGACGCTGTGGCAGCCGTTGTCGATCAGCACGCCGCCGCCGGACACTTCGGCGCGGGCGTTCCAGCGTTCACGCATGTCGACGTGCGAGCAGAACACGTTCTCATAGATGACCACGTCGCCGCAGGCGCCGGCGTCGAGCAGCTTCTTGGCCTGGGCGACGTCGGGGGTGTATCGGAACTTGCTGCCCATCATCAGGCGGCGGCCGGCGGCGCGAGCGGCCGCGAGCATGCGCTGGGCCGCGGTCACGTCCGGGGCCAGCGGCTTCTCGCACAGCACGTGCACGCCGCGTCGCAGCAGCGCGATGCTCAGTTCCGCGTGCGTGTTCGGCGGCGTCAGCACCAGGGCCGCGTCGACGTCGGGCAGCTCGGCCAGAGACGCGGTGGTGTGCACGCCTGGGGCACCGTCGGCAAGGCGGTCGCGGGCGTGCCGATCCGGATCGGCGACGGCGACCAGCCGCAGCTCCGGCACGCGCTCGAGCGCGCTGCGGTAGGCCGTGGCGATGGCGCCGCAGCCGATGATCGCGAGGCGCAGCCGCGTCATGTCGTCAGCTCCCGGTGGGCGGCGCGGATCGCGGCCGCGACCGTCTTGCAGTGGCTGTGGGTATAGCGCTCGTTGATCGGCACGACCACGACCTGATCGAGGCC
>DRKG01000064.1 GCA_011051855.1 bacterium
CGTGGCGCTACACCGACGCCTTTCTCGATGCCGGGGCCGACCACGTGACCTTCCACATCGAGGTGGAACGCGACGGCGGCGGTGACGTCGGCGGGCTGTTGCGCCACATCCGTGCGCGCGGCGCCAAGGCCGGCCTGTCGCTGCAGCCGGACACGCCCGTCGAGCGCCTACGGCCCTACCTGCGGGATCTCGATCTGGTGTTGGTGATGAGCGTGTTCGCCGGCTTCGGCGGCCAGGAGTTCATGCCGTCGGTGCTCGACAAGGTCGCGGAGTTGCGCGCCATCGGCTTCGTCGGCGAGGTCGCCATGGACGGCGGGATCTCGGCGGCGACGATCGCGGACAGCGCCGCGGCCGGCACCAACGTGTTCGTCGCCGGCACGGCGGTGTTCGGTGGCGACGACCGACGGGCGCGCATCGCGGAACTGCGCACGCTGGCGGAACAGGCGCGCGTCGGCCTCGGCAACTCCTGAACGAAGTCCCGCCGAACCCGGGGCCGGCAAGCTTTCGCCTGGGCGTGGCTGGCGGTATGGTCCGGCGTCCCCCCCGATTCCTGAATGGTAGCGAACGACATGGCTTGGACCCGATTCGGCAAGAAGAAGGACATGCCCGGAGGACTCTGGATCAAGTGCGAGTCCTGCGGCGCGATGTTGTTCCGCAAGGAGTTTGAACAACGCCACCGGGTTTGCCAGACGTGCGGCTACCACTTCACCCTGCCGGCGCGCGAACGCATCGCGTTGACCGTCGACGAGGGCTCGTTCGAAGAGCTGTGGACCGGACTCGGCGCCGAGGACGTGCTCGGCTTCCACGACCGGATGCCGTACGGCGAGAAGCTGATCGCGACGCGCGCCAAGACCGGCGAGAAGGACGCGATGGTCACGGGCGTCGCCCAGATCAAGGGCATCCCCTGTGCCATCGGCGTGATGAACTTCCAGTTCCTCGGCGGATCGATGGGCATGGTCGTCGGCGAGAAGATCGCGCTCTTGTGTGAGAAGGCGCTCGCCGACGGTCTGCCGCTGGTGCTGTTCGCCTGCTCGGGCGGGGCGCGCATGCACGAAGGCGCGGTGTCGCTGATGCAGATGGCCAAGACCTGCGGCGCCCTGCAGCGTCTGCACCATGCCGGCGGGGTGTCGGTCTCGGTGATGACGCACCCGACGACCGGTGGCGTGACCGCGTCGTTCGCGTCGGTATGCGACTTCCTGATCGCGGAGCCGGGCGCATTGATCGGCTTCGCCGGCCCGCGCGTGATCGCGACCACGATCAAGAAGGAGCTCCCGAAGGGCTTCCAGCGCTCCGAGTTCCTGCTCGAAAAGGGGCAGATCGACCGCATCGTCGACCGATCGGCGATGAAGGACGAGCTGGCGCGGCTGCTGGCCTACGCGACCGGCCGGGATGCCGTCGCTGCGTTCCGCTCGGGGCAGCAGGGGGACGGGCAGAAAGCCGACGAGTCGGCGGTCGCTGCACCAGGCGACGGCAAGAAGTCGCGCAAGAGTCGGTCGCGCGGCAAGGCGAAGGCCAAGGCCAAGAAGGAATAGCGCCGTGAAGCCGATGCGCCCCGTGCCGCGGGGCTGTCAGGCGGGTCGTTTCCGCGGTCGCTACAAGGTCGCCGAGGAGGACTTCGTCGTCGAAGAGGTTCCGGCCTACCAGCCGTGTGGCGAAGGCTCGCACGTCTGGCTGTGGATCGAGAAACGCGGCCTGTCGACGCTCGATCTGGTGCGCGAACTCGGTCGGCGGCTGGACCGCCACGAACGCTCGTTCGGCATCGCCGGCTTGAAGGATGCGCGCGCCATCAGCCGGCAGTGGGTCAGCGTCGAACTCGGGGACGAACGCGCGTGCCGCGCGCTCGGGGATGCGCGTTATCGCGTGCTCGAGGTCACCCGCCACGGCAACAAGCTGCGGCTCGGGCATGCGCGCGGCAATCGCTTCACCATCGTGTTGCGCGATTGCAGCGAAGGCGCGCTCGAGATCGCGCGGGCGAACCTCGACGAGCTGGCGCGCGTCGGGGTGCCGAACTACTTCGGTGAGCAACGCTTCGGCAAGCGCGGTGCGAACCTGAAGAAGGGGCTGGAGGTGCTGCGCTCCGACCCTCGGCGGGCGGCGCGGCGCATGCCGCGGCGGGTGTTCGGCCTGGTGTTGTCGGCGGTGCAGAGCGAGTTGTTCAACCGGGTGGTGGCGGCGCGGCGCGATCGGCTCGGGGTGCTCCTGGCCGGCGACCTGGCGCAACTGCACAAGAACGGCGCGGTGTTCGCGGTCGAGGATCCGGGCCGGGAGCAGGCGCGCGCCGATGCCCTGGAGCTGTCCCCGTCGGGGCCGATGCCGGGGCCCGAGATGATGGCGCCGAGCGGCGAGCCGCTGCGGATCGAACGGGAGGCGTTGGTCGCGCTCGGTCTCGATGGCTGCGAGTTCGACGACCTGCCGTTCGGCCTCGGCCGCGGTGAGCGTCGGCCGCTGCGCATGCCGATCCGTGACGTCGGCGCCGAAGGCGTCGAGCACGGCGTGCAATTGCGCTTCACCCTGCCGAAGGGCGGCTATGCCACGTCGGTGCTGCGCGAGTTGCTCGAGCAGACGATCTGGTTCGGCTGACCGGCGGGGGCTGCCGTCAACTGGGTGGGGCGGCCGCACGGCTCAGGGCGTCGCACAGGCCCGAGCGGCGCTCCGGCCAGTCGGCGAGGCCCGCGGCGAAGGTCGCTCGGTCGGCACAGATCAGGGCCGAGCGACGGGCGCGGGTGACGCCGGTGTAGATCAGCGAAGCCGTGTTGAGCGGGCCGCTCCGTTCGGGAGGCAGCAGCAGCACGTGGTCGAACTCGCTGCCCTGGGCCTTGTGCACGGTCATCGCCCATGCCGTCTCGTGGGCGGGTAGGCGGCGCGGATTGAGGGCGCGCAGCTCGCCGTGCTGGTCGTACATCCAGACGACCTCGGTGCCGTGCGCGTCGCGGCCGACGATGCCGAGGTCGCCGTTCCAGATGCGGCTCTGGTGGTCGTTGCTGGTCACCAGGATGGGGCGCCCGACGTAGTAGGGACCTTCGGTGCGGTGGCCGTGCCGCGCCAGCAGGGCTTCGATGCGCGCGTTCCACGTGGCGGCGCCGACCGGCCCGAGGCGCTGCGCGGTCAAGACCCGCGCCTCGGTGATGGCCCCGAGAGCGCGGGCGGGATCGCCACTCGCGGCGGCTTCGATCTGCCGGATCAGGTGGGGGGCGAACCGCTGCAGGGCAGACTCCCGGTCGTCGGTGAGCGCGAGATCGTCGTGCCCGGCTTCGCAACTGGCCAGCGCGTCC
>DRKG01000065.1 GCA_011051855.1 bacterium
GGCGGGCCGCGCCGAACTCGTCCGGCGCACGATCGCACCGGCGGTGCAGCGTGGTGCCGTCGTGGTCGCGGAACGGTGCTTTCTGTCGACGGCCGTCTACCAGTTGGCGGCCGGGGAACCGCAGCCCGGCGTGCTCGACATCGCGTGGTTCGAGGACCTGACGCGGCGGGTGCACGGCGATTGTCTGCCGGACGCCGTTGTGATCCTCGACGTGCCCGCGGAAGTGTCGGCGCGGCGGCGCAGCGGTCGGGCCGACGACCGCATCGAAGCGCGTGGGGAGGACTACCACCGCCGCGTGCGCCGCGGCTACCTGCAGATGGCCGAGCGCGAACCGCGCGCCCGGGTCGTCGATGCGGCACAGCCATTTCCGGACGTGCAGCGCCAGTTGCGCGAACTGGTCGGGAGGATGCTGTGAGTCGGCGCTGGTTGCGCGAGTCGAAGCGGCGTTCGGCGTCACAGCCAGAGGCCGAGGCGGCACCGGCGGCGATGCCGTCGCGGTTGACGGTGCCGGTCGGCCAGGGCGAGGCGTTCGGGCGCTGGGTGCGCGCCGCGCGGCGCGGGGATCTGCCACACGGGGTCGTGATCGAAGGCGCGCCCGGCAGCGGCAAGACGACCGTGCTGACCTACTTGGCGGCGGCGCTCTTGTGCCCGTCCGACCTCGATCCCGACGCGCCGTGTGGCATGTGCAACGTCTGCACGCGCATCGCCAACGAGCTGCACCCCGACGTGCAGGTCGTGCGCCGGCCGCGCGACGAGTCCGAGTTCGTGCGCAAGGAGACGAGTTTCCACCGCATCACCGTGCACCAGGTGAAGGCGGTGCAGGACCAGCTCGCGCACCACGCTGTCGAAGGCGGCGCCCGGGTGGCCGCGTTCGTCGAGGCGAGCCGCATCGAGGAGGACGGACAGAACATGCTGCTGAAGACGCTCGAAGAGCCCGGCGAGGCGACGTTCCTGCTGCTCGAGACTTCGCGGCCGGAGCAGTTGTTGCCGACCGTGCGCTCGCGGGTGCAGCGGTTGCGGGTGCTGCCGCTGTCGGACGAGGCCCTGCGCGGCGAACTGGAGCGCCGGATTCCGCAACATTTCGCCCGCTTCGACGAGATCGTA
Organism: bacterium; assembly: GCA_011051855.1. Classification (GTDB taxonomy): domain Bacteria; phylum Planctomycetota; class UBA1135; order UBA1135; family UBA2386. The sequence continues at coordinate 1,105 of DRKG01000065.1, forward strand.
GCGCTCGCCGGCGGCAGCCTCGGGCAGGCGCTGCTCGCCGGCACCGAACGGGTGGTACAGCTCCACGATCTGGTGCGGCAGTGGCTCGCCACGCCCCATGGCTTGCGGCCGTTCGCCACGGCCCAGACGGTGCTGAAGGGGTTGCAGGAGAAGCGTGAGGAGGTCGATGCCGCCCGGCTGTTCCTGTGGGTGCTGCGGCGGGAGTTGCGGCAAAGGCGCGACGCCCTTGCCAGCTCCGCGGGGGACTCCTACCCTGCCGGCTCGCTGGAACCATGGACCACGTGGCTCGAAAGAACGCTGCAAGCCGAACGGGATCTCGATCTGCAGATTCCGCCCGAGCAGGTGCTCACCGCCTGCCTCGTGCAGCTCGTTGCCTAGGGTTCGGCGATGCGCGGGTTGGTCGCCCGCGCCGCGCCGCGGTTTCGGTGGGGGAAGTGCAGCAACCGGGTCGTTTCGCTGCGCTCAAGGGCGGTTCCCGAAGTGTCGATAACGGTGGTCCGATGCCACCGCTTCGTCCGAAGAGGAACCGTTTCGATGGCTGCTTCTGATCAAGACCTGCTCGAAGAGAAGATCCAGACCGTGCGGCGCCGCGACCGGCGCTTCTCGCGGCATGCCTACTACTTCGTGTTGGACGCGCTGGATTACACGATGACGCACTTCGGCCGCGACCAACTGACGGGCGAGGATCGCCACGTCGGCGGCAAGGAACTGCTGGTCGGCATCAAGGAATACGCCGCCGAACAGTTCGGCCCGATGGCCGCGATCGTGTTCGAGCGCTGGGGTGTCGCCTGCAGCGCGGACTTCGGTGAGATCGTCTTCAACCTGATCGATGCCGAGTTGCTGAGTCGCCGTCCGTGCGACAGCCGCCTCGACTTTGTCGAAGGCATCGACTTCCGCGAGCTGTTCGCCGAGAAGCACCGCGAGAGCCTTGAGCGCATCGCCAGTCCGCAGCGGTGACACGCGCCATCGGCCGGCGCTCAACAGCTCGGCTTGCGCGCGACCCAGCGGCAGGTCGGCATGCCGTGCACGTCGTCGAGGACCTCGAATCCCGCCGCGCGCAGTAGGTCGACCTTGTCGAGTTTGTGCCAGGCCGGCACGAATGGTTCGAACACCCGGCGTGCCAGGGCGCGGTAGTAGACGCGCCGCCAGCCGCGTAGCGGCAGCACGTCGGTAAGGCGCCAGGGTTGCAGTTGCTCGGGAGATGGCTCGACGATCACCAGCCGGCCGGCCGGGCGGAGCGTGCGGTGCATCTCCCGCAGGGCCGCGCGCACCTGTTTGGGCGGCATCTCGTGCAGGACGAAGCACACGCCGATGCCGCAGAAGCGCTCGTCGGCAAAGGGCAGGTCCTCGGCGAGGCCCTGCACGAAGCGCACCTCGGGGTGGCTGCGGGCGGCATGTTGAAGCAGGTAGGGCGACGGATCGAGGCCCCACACGTCGCGGCCGCCGCGCGCGTGGATCGCCGCGGCCAGCCGACCCGAGCCGGTGCCGACGTCGAGCAGGCCGTCCCGCCCGGGCGCTGCGAGCAGGTCCTTGGCCATGCGCCGGCGCAGCCTGCGCATCACGCCCAGCATCGAGATGTCGAAGCCTTTGCTGTAGCCGCGCGTGATCTTGCGCGAGTAGTTGCCGTTCGGCAGGTTGTGGAACTCCTGCCGCACGTAGTTCGGAATCAGGTCGGCGCCCGGCATCCCAGGGGGCAGCTCGACCGGCCGGCGTTTGCCGCGCAGGATGCGGAAGAAGCGGCGCAGGCCGCGCACGCTGCCGAGGTCGAGTTCGTCCGCCCACGTCGGCGGCAGTTCTAACCTTGCCCAGTCGCGCGGTTCTGGATCGGCGGTGGCGGCCACGCTACGCGCGGCTGACGAACTCGCCAGTCTCGGTCGACACCTTGACCTTGTCGCCCTCTTTGATGTGGGCGGGCACCTTGATCTCGAGCCCCGTGTTGAGCTTGGCCGGTTTCTGCACGTTGCTGACGGTGTCGCCGCGCGCGGCGGGCTCGGTCTCGACGACTTCGAGCACGACCTGTCCCGGTAGCTGCACGGTCAAGGCCTCGCCGTCGCAGAACACCACCGTGCAGTTGCTGTTCTCGGTGATGAAGTTCATGGTGTCGCCGAGCACCTCGGCGTTCAGGACGAACTGGTCGTAGTTCTCGTTGTCCATGAACGTGTAGCCGAGCGAGTCCTTGTAGAGGTACTGCGCCTCGCGGCTGTCGAGGAACACCGGCTCGATCTGGTCGCTGGTGTTCATGCGCACGTCCTTCTGGCGACCGGTCTTGAGGTTCTTCAGGTTCAGGTGGTGGATGGCGCGCCAGTTGCCCGGCGTGACGTGGTCGTATTTGGTGATCTGGAACAGCTCACCCTCGTAGCGGATGACCATGCCCTTCTTGGCTTCGGTGACGCGGATCGCCATGGCTCGGACGTGCGTGCGGTTCGGGTTGTCTTGCGAAGATGGCGCCGGACGGACCGGCGACGGAAGATCGGGGCGGCAGGATAGCGGGCGTGCAGCCGGTTGGCGAGGGTTGCTTGCCGGCGGCGGTCCTCCTCCAATATCCGACATGTCTTCGACCGTGCTCGATCGTCGCACCTTCGTCGGTGCCGCCGCCAGTTGGCTCGGCGGTGCCGCCGTGGCTGCATCTCCGATGGCGTCGCTGGTCGCGCCCCCGAAGCGCTTGTTCGACATCAGTCTCGCCGAGTGGTCGCTGCACCGCACGCTGCGGAAGGGGGAGCTGAGCAATCTCGACTTCCCGCAGAGGGCGGCCGCCTACGGCATCCACGCGGTCGAGTACGTGAACCGGTTCTTCCAGGACAAGGCCGACGATGCCGGCTATCTCACCGAGCTGAAGAAGCGCTGTGACGGTGAAGGGGTCGAGAGCCTGTTGATCATGTGCGACGGCGAGGGGGCGCTCGGTGCCCATAGCGACGCGCTGCGCCGACAGGCGGTCGACAACCACAAGAAGTGGGTGCGGGCGGCGAAGGCGCTCGGTTGCCATTCCATCCGGGTCAACGCACAGAGTGCCGGCAGCTTCGAGGAACAGCAGCGGCTGGCCGCGGACGGGCTGCGCAAGCTGTGCGAATACGCCGACGACTATGGCGTGCACATCCTCGTCGAGAACCACGGTGGCCTGTCGTCGCACGGCAAGTGGCTGCGAGGCACGCTGAAGCTGGTCGACCATCGGCGCATCGGTGCGCTGCCCGACTTCGGCAACTTCCGGATCAGTCGCAGCCAGGAATACGACCGCTACCTCGGTGTCGACGAACTGATGCCGTTCGCCAAGGGGGTCAGCGCCAAGTCGCACGATTTCGACGAGCGCGGCAACGAAGTGCACACCGACTACCGGCGCATGCTCGAGATCGTGGTCATCAAGCACGGCTATCGCGGCCATATCGGCGTCGAATACGAGGGCGGCAAGCTCTCGGAGCACGAGGGCATCCGCCATACCCAGA
>DRKG01000066.1 GCA_011051855.1 bacterium
CACGGCGAGCACGATTACGCCGGACCAGACCACGCCTGACGGTACTGGATACTACACAGTATATACTGGATACGCGGTAGGCCAAAAGTTTGCATTCTTCTGCGCTGCAAAGAAAAATGTTGGAACTCTGAAAGTGGCGGCTGTTACTGGTACGACAGAAGCGACCACGTTCAATACAACTAGTGGTACATTCGCAAACGTGCAGTCGAAAATCGACCGCACATTCGCAATAGATTGTGGGGACTATTGGTTCTTCGGCTGGCACGCGACGAAAGATTCCTCCGCCAATACATTCATCGGTGCAACACTGTATCGTGGTGGGTCTGACACGTCCGATTTTATTGTTGGCGGCGCCCAGCTCTACGCCGAGCATATCCCTCCCCACATCGCCATGCAGGCCGACACCGCCGCCGTCTCGCGCGGGGCGGACCTCATCACCATCGACGCCGACATGCTCAGAGAAGCGACCGTCGACCTGCAACTCGACGAGGCGCTGGCCGAAGGTCAGGGCGACATTCTCGCCAACGGCGCGGCGCCGGTTCTTACGCTCAACAGCGACCGATCGGTGACGGTGAGCGACCCTGCCGGCGTCGGTGCGCCGCTCACCGGCGACCGCCCGCTGACGGTAGGCAGCAGAGGCGCGTGGGCGATCGAGAAAACCGGCATGCGCCACGCCGTCGGCGGACAGCTCGGCACGCCGCTGTCCGGCAGCCTCTCGCCGGAGGCCGGCACCGACCTCTACCTCGGCGGACGCAGTGACGGGACGAACATGCTCGGCGCGCCGATCGCCCGGCTCGGCATCTGGCGGCAAGCGTGGAACGACGAAAAGCTCAAGGATCGCACGGCATGAACGACACCCTCCGTCTCTGGGCGGCATCGCCCGCCGATCTGCACAAGCTGTTGGGCAGACTACTGGATACCGGCACGATGCGAACCGACGTGCCGCAGTGGGTCGGCTACGTGGCCGGGACACCGGTCGACGTGGCGATCCGACCGCAGATGCGGGAGGACGTCACCTCGACGCCCGACGAACCGGTTTTCGTGCCGGATGGCTGGCAATGCGACCTGCGGTTCCGCGAACCGAAGATGCTGAAACGCGTCGCCGACGCCTTCCGCGCCCGAGGCGTCGCGAAGACCCGCCTCACCCGCCGTGTTCGCCTGTCCCGCCCGGTCGTCGAGATGGACGGCGTGCAGCTTCTCATGCGTGTCGACACACCGGACGTGGTCTGGAGTCAGTACGAGAAGCCGAACCCCGTCCTCGAACCGGTCAGCCCCGCCCCGAGTTCCGCAACAGGTGGTCGTTGATCCGCGCCGCAGCGGCGCACAGCGTGTCCGTCGTCTTGCGCAGCGCCTCGATCTGTGCCCCCAGTGCCCGAATGTCCCCGTGAAGCTCGGCGAGGGACTCGCGCAGCGAGGCGACCTCCTGCGGTTTCACGGTGTGACGCAACGCCTCCTCGACCCGTCCCACTCTCGTCTCCAACCGATTCTGGGCACTCTCGGCGACCCGTCTGATCGACCACACGGCCCATCCCACAAGCAACGACACGGCGAGCGAGGCAAAGGCGGTGTAATCCACCGTCAGCGCCCCTGCAGCGCGTCCTCGAGATCGTCCGACGCCCGCTTGTAGACGTCGCGCATGCGCCGCAGCGCTTCGTCCAGTCGCCGCTTCCGCTCGTCATCCGGCAGGTCACGGAACTCGGCCGCCAGCATCGGCGCCATGCTCATGAGCGCGCTCGCGACGTCGATGATGCGGATCACGAGATCGACGTTCATCGCTCGGTCTCCCCGATGCGCTCCAGTGCCGCCAGCGCGTCGTGCGCCCGGCCCAGCAGCACGACCGGATCGGTCTCGTTGTCGAGACAGGCGGCATCCGCTACCGGCTTCAGGGCGCGAACCTGCGCGATCTCGTCCTCGTCGAGCCTGCCGGCACGGATCGCCCGTGCCAGCTCCGCCTCGACCACGGCGATGGAGGAACAGATGGTGACGAGCTGCATTTCGGGAGAGATCGGCGACGGGTCGCCGGTCGGAAGCTGGGCGCAGGCCGCGAGGCCGGCCACCAGCACGACGCCGCGGAGCGCCCTCATGCCCCCGTCCCCCGCTTGAGCCCGGCCCGCAGGAAGCCCAACCCCAGCCCCGTCAGCACGTCGGAACTGAACAGCACGTCGAGGAACTCGACGAAGCTGATCTCGGCGTTCACCGCCCACCGCACGAACGCCTGCAGGGCGATCAGAGCCGCCACCAGATAGGTGCGGTACCCTGCGAGAAAACCACCGGAATAGAACATGATGGCTCTCCAGAACCCCCACGCACAGTACCACCCGCCACCAGCAGGTTCAACTCTCCGTAGCGATGCCGGTCCGCATCGCCTCCGCCAGCCGCTCCGCCCGTCTGTTCACCTGCCGCGCCCATCGGGAATCCAGCATCTCCCGCGCCGCCGCCTCGAAGTCGCCGTCGCGCAGGGCGTCGCGCATGCGCACGAACCTGTCCAGCCGATGCCCGAGGTTGAACGCCATGTCGATCAGGACGGCCCGACGCACGGACGACAGCGCACTCCACGCCTCGCCGGCGAACCGCCGCGCGATCGCCCACGCCCGCCCGAGATCGGCATCGAGCATGGCGTCGGCCTCGTCCCGGGTGATACCGGGATCGACGAGGTTGCGCCCCCAGCCGATCGTGGGGTTACCGCGCACGACCGTACCGGGGCGGACGGCGAGCCCCGTCTCGTCGTCGTAGACGTACAGCCGAAGGCCCTCGTGCCGCATGATCGACCGCCTCGCCAGCTCCATCTCGTCCACGGTTGCATCCTCCACCCGGATGTGTAACATGACGTCCGAGGCGTTTCCCTCCCTTCCTCCCTTGAACGGACCCGACTGCGCCGGCGTCAGCGACGCCGGCGCTTCTTCATCCTCGATCCCCGCTTCTTCGCATCCGCCCGGCGCTGCTCGCTCAGGGCGATGGCGATCGCCTGCCGGCGCGATTTCACCTTCCGGCCACTTCCGCCGCTGCGCAGTTTCCCCTCCTTGAACTCGCGCATCACCTTCTCGACCTTGTTTCTGCCCATAGCGGCCTCCTGCTGCATGCTCCGACGTCTCGAGTATGCTCCGGCAAAGGTGTGTACCGCAATGCTTCCGGTCGACGACGTGATGGTGTAGGCTGTTCCCGGAACAGCCGCCGGCTGGCCGAGCCGGCCCCTGCCGGCGGAGGCAGCCGCCGGCTGGCCGAGCCGGCCCCTGCCGGCGGAGGCAGCCGCAGGCTGGCCGAGCCGGCCCCTGCCGGCGAAGGCAACCGACCGGATGAAGTCCGGTCGGCCGGACATGGAGCACAGCATGGTCACCGCGCCCGCCATCGCCCGCACCAACCCCTACGCGCAGGACGTGTCGTTCATCGACGTGCCGTGGACCACCGGCGGCGGAGGGTTCACCGATCCGATCGACCTCGCCGGTCTCCGCCCCGTCCTCGTCATCGTCCCGTCGTCTTTCACCGGCACCGGCATCGGTGTCCAGTTCAGCGAGGACGGCAGCAACTGGTACCCGGTCGGCGACCGCGACGGCGTGCTGACGCTGGCGGCGGCGGCCGGCCGCGCCGTCACCATCCCCTACGACGTGATCTACCCGTTGGACGGCTGGGTGCGCTTCGACATGGGCGCCACGCCGGCGTCGGACACCAACCTACGCGTCGGCGTGACGACGCCGCGACCATGAGAAAACCCCCGGCCGCGAGGCCGGGGGTGCCGACGGGTGGGAAGCGACAGAAGGGACGTGCACCGCCGTCACGCATACCGCACGACCGCGAAAAGTCAATCCTCCTTCTCGACGATCATCTCCGTCGCCAGCGCCATGCGCTCGCGATACCATGCCCGCTGGTCCCCGTCCTTCGGCTGGTGGTAGAAAACACGGATCCGTCCACCGTCGGCGAGCACCACCACGGCAAGAGCCTCGGCGAGCCCGAACAACGCCTTACGCGCCTCCAACACCACCTCGTCGCAGACCCGCGTCTTCAGCGGTGCCGTCTCCGGCACCGGCTCGTCGGGGTCCGGCCGCGCCGGAACGGCCCAGTTCCCTACGATCTCCCCACCATGGGCCATCCGGCCGCACAGCAGGCACTCCACCTCGCCGGTGTCGTAGATGTGGAAGCTCGAGCCGCCGCAGGCGCAGACCCATATCAGCGGGTCGCGGCGCGGAAACTCGACGACGGTCACGGCGCCGCTCCTCCGGAACGGTCCGACGGCCCGTCACCGCTCCGCGGCGTCGTCTCTGCGGGACGGCTGGATTCCGGTTCGTCACCGCTCCGCGACGTCACTCCTTCGGGGTGGCGGAACGACGGCACGTCGCCCGTCACCTCCATGTAGAACAGCAGACAGCACACGGCATGGGCCGCATGGTGAAGCCCGCTGTCGGCGTCGAACAGTCCCGCCACGTCGCGACTCCGCCGCGGCGCCCCATCGCTCCGCATCTGCTCCGCCTGCACCAGCGCGGCGAGGTGCCGGAATACGGCATCGAGATATCGCCGCGCCTCCCCGGGCGGGCATTTCCGCCAGTTGTCTTCGCCGTAGACCCGCGCGCCGTGCATCAGCACGCGGATCACCTCCTCGAGCGGGCCGACCGGCAGGAGGGTCCACCGCGGCTTGCCGTCGTCGTGCTTGACGAACGCCCGGTCCACGATCTCCCGTGTGTGCCCGCACGCGAGGGCGTCTTCCCTCACTTTCCGCTGCAGCCCGTCGAACCACGGAGCCGGCATCAGTCACCCTCCATCACGGCCGGCCCGCAACAACAGCGGCGGCAGATCACGGTATCACCCGTCCGCACGAGTTCGCCATCCTTCTCGGCACGGCCCACCAGATCCATCAGCAGCCCGTCCGCGCCGGGCTCATCGACGGCCCGAAGGAGCGTTTCTCCGCAGTAGTCGCACACGACCTCCACCAGCCCGTCGTCCGTCCGTCTCCACATCACGTTCTCCCGTTTCTCCGTCCGGTCCTCCACCACATCGGCAACGATCCGCCGCCACCACATCCCGTTCATCGGTCGAACTCCACGATTCCGTCATCGCCGATCCGCATGTCCTGCATGCAGGCGGGAAACACGGCCTTCAGTGCGCGGGCGACCTTCGCCATGACGTCCCGGATCTCCTCCTCGGCCTCCTGCGTGCAGCGCTTGGCAATCGCCTCCCGCCATGCCCGCAGATTGCCGGTCACGAGGATGTCCGTCGGCGTCGCCTGCGGCAGCAGGCGCCGCAGCAGCGAGGCGACGCGCTTGCGCTCGGCGAACGGCATGCCGTCGTCCATGCGACGGCGCAGCCACGCCGAGCAGACGCGGTGCCAGTGCCGCAGCGCCGCCACCGTCCGTACCGCCGTCTCCCTCAGCTCGTCCGGCATGGCGGACGGCAGAACGGGCTCCTCGGGTTCGGCGGGCCAGACGAACCGGCCGGACAGCTGGCTCGGCGACATATGGCGGTGACGGACCAGCTCGTGGGTCATCACCCTCGAAACCCCCGTCAGCAGGAACGTCGCCGATACGTGCTCGAGCACGCTGTGATGTCCTTGCCGCAGCAGGTTGGCCGTCGCCTCGACGAGATCGGTACGAGATCGGGTCAGCAGGATGTTGTGGTCGCCTACTCCGAAACTCCGGTAGCACAGCTTACCCGCCACGGCCGGCAGGAAATCCGCGTCCATGCCGTCCTCGACAGTCGGATCGCACACGCCGACGATCCGGGCGACGGTCTCGATCGGGACCATCATGCGGGTACAGGCAACGAGAACGACGGCCGTCATTCTTCCTCCTCCCGTGCACGCCAGATTGCGGGACGGCCGCCGGATTTCGCCACCAGCCCGTCCCGCAGGAGGCGGTTGAGCGCTCCGTGAAGCGTGTTCCGGGTCGCGTCCGGCACAGCGTTCGCGATCTCGCGGATCGTCGCCCCGTTCTCCCGTTGCCGCAGGAACTCGAGAACGGCATGCTGGCACCAGCCGGGGCGGCGCCGTGGCGTCGGCATGGCCGGACCACGATTCGCAATCATGGCCCGCAGCCGGGCCATGACGCGCTCCATGGTATCGAGGACGTAATCCGCGCCTTCTCTCCACTCGTTCATGACTACCTCCATCCAGTCCACGACGTATATACATCGCAGTTGTAATCTCGTCCATGAGTTTATAGTCCTACGTCACGCAGCGGCGCAGGCACGCAGCCCAGACGTCACGGAGGGGCGCAGCCACGCAGCCCGGACGTCACGGAGGGGCGCAGCCACGCAGTCCGGACGTCACGGAGGGGCGCAGGCACGCAGTCCGGACGTCACGGAGGGGCGCAGGCACGCAGTCCGGACGTCACGGAGGGGCGCAGGCACGCAGTCCGGACGTCAC
>DRKG01000067.1 GCA_011051855.1 bacterium
GCACCTGGCCGAGAAGATCATCCAGCCGCGGGTCGACACGTTCCTGCGCCTGCTGGACAGCCATCGCGACCGGATCGGCAGCCTCGTCGATATCGGTTGCGGCAACGGTTGGTTGTGCCACGCGACCGCCAAGCGCGGCATTCGGTCGATCGGCATCGACCTGTCGGCGAAGAAGATCGCGACCGCCAAGCGCATGGCTGCCGAGCAGGGGGTCGCCGATCTCTGCGAGTTCTGGGCCGGCGACGTGATGGACTGGCGGCCCGAGCGGCCGGTCGACCTCTTGACCTCGCACGGCAGCCTGCACCACTTCCCGGACTTCCACGAGTCCATGCAGCACATGGTCTCCGAGTTCTTGCGCGAGGACGGTTACCTGCTGGTCGTCGAGCCCAACCACGAGGGCATGTCGCCGGAGGTGCGCGCGTTCCTGCTCGATCAGGCGAAGAACTCGCCGCTGACGCCGCACTTCGACTTCGAGTTCTACTTCGAGGTCACCGGCCAGACATCGCTCGATGGGCCGGGCAGGCACGACGCTCCCGGTGGTGAGATGGACATCCGCGACGAGAGCCCGGCCGGCAAGGAGTTCTTCGGCGAGCACATCCACCTCGACGACTACTTCGAACAGCACTTCGAGGTGATCGAGAAGGAGTTCTTTCACTACTTCGCGAGCCACGCGACCAACGCGTTCTACGTGTTCATGAAATCACCGTGGGTGCGCGAGGCGTGGCAGCGGCTGCTGCCGCACGTGGTCGCCCGCGATACGCGGCTGCTGCGGGATCCGCAATACCAGCGCTGGGCCGAGGACGGCCTCTGGTTCATGCGGCGCAAGGGCGGTGCGTAGCCGTGAGCCGGGCCGCGCGCCACGTCACCCGGTGTCTCGTCGGTGGCATCGTCGCACTGTTACCGATCGGCGGCGCCGTGCTCGGCATCTGGTATCTCGAAGCCACGCTGGCCGAGTCGTGGAAGGATGACGTCGATTGGTACTTCCCCGGCCTCGGCCTGCTGTTGGCGCTGTCGGTGATCTACTTGGTCGGGCTCGTGGTCACGACGTTCGTCGGTCGCTGGCTGTGGCGGGCGGTCGACGCGATGCTCGAACGGTTGCCGCTCGTCGGTTCGCTCTACCAATCGCTGAAGGAAGTGCTCGGCTACGACTCCGGGCGCGATCGTTTCTTCACGGCGGTGGTGGCGGTGCGGGTCGACGACGGGTTCGAGGTCGGACTCGTCACCGGCACGGCGCCCGGGCCCGACGGCGACGAACACACCGTGGTGTTCGTGCCCAGCTCGCCGAACCCGACCAACGGTCGGCTGCTCTTGCTGCCGCCGGACAAGGTGGTCGAGCTCGACCTGCGCGCCGCCGACGCGCTGCGCGGGCTGGTGTCGATGGGCAAGACACCGTTGGCACCCGGACACGGGGACGGTTGAGCGGGCGGGCGCGGGACGTACGCCCTTCCTCGGTGTTGCATTCTGGTCGGCGGTTTCTGATCGTTGCCGGCCGAATGTCCTGGCTGTCCTCGTTCTGGCGAACGTCGATCGGCGGCAAGATGACCATGGCGGTCACCGGGCTGCTCCTGTTCGGCTTCGTCGTCGCCCATCTGCTCGGCAATCTGCAACTGCTGCAGGGCCCCGACGCCATCAACGAGTACGCGAAGATGCTGCACGACCTCGGACCGCTCTTGTGGGTGGCGCGCATCGGTCTGCTGGTGGTCTTCGTCGTGCACGTGGTCACCGCGGTCCGGCTGTCGCAGGCCAACAAGCAGGCGCGGCCGGTGCCCTACGCCAGTGAGGCGACCGTGCAGGCGACGATGGCGTCGCGTTCGATGGTGCTCAGCGGCCTGTCGCTGCTGGTGTTCGTGATCTACCACCTGCTGCACTTCACCCTCGGCGTCACCAACCCCGGCCACTTCGCGATGAAGACGTCGGGCGCCGGCGGCTTCGACGTCTACGCGATGGTCAGCAACAGCTTCGCCAATCCCGCCATCGCACTCGCCTACGCGGCCTTCCAATTGGTGTTGTTCCTGCACCTGAGCCACGGCATCCAGAGCTTCGCGCAGACCGTCGGCATCCACCACAAGCGCTACACCCCGATGATCAAGACGCTGTCGTTCCTGCTCGCCCTGGTCGTCGCCGGCGGCAACGCGCTGCTGGCGCTGTCGGTCCAGGTCGGGCTGGTGGAGGTGGCCCGATGAACCTCGACGCACGCATTCCCGACGGGCCGATCCAGGAGAAGTGGGATCGGCGCAAGTTCGAGCTCAAGCTGGTCAATCCGGCGAACAAGCGCAAGTACAAGGTGCTGGTCGTCGGCTCGGGCCTCGCCGGAGCCGCCGCCGCCGCGTCGATGGCCGAACTCGGCTACCAGGTCGAGTGCTTCTGCTACCAGGACAGTCCGCGGCGGGCGCACTCGATCGCGGCGCAAGGCGGCATCAACGCCGCGAAGAACTACCGGAACGACGGCGACTCGGTCTGGCGTCTGTTCTACGACACCGTCAAAGGCGGCGACTTCCGCGCGCGCGAGGCGAACGTCTACCGGCTGGCGCAGTGCAGCGTGAACATCATCGACCAGGCGGTCGCGCAGGGTGTGCCGTTCGCGCGCGACTACTCGGGCCTGCTCGACAACCGTTCGTTCGGCGGCGCGCAGGTGTCGCGCACGTTCTACGCGCGCGGCCAGACCGGCCAGCAGTTGCTGCTGGGCGCCTACGCGGCGCTGTCGCGGCAGATCCACGCCGGCCAGGTCAAGATGTTCAACCGCACGGAAATGCTCGATCTGGTCGTCGTCGACGGCCACGCCAAGGGCATCGTCGTGCGCGACATGGTCAGCGGCGAGGTGCGCGCTCATGCGGGCGACGCCGTCGTGTTGGCTACCGGCGGCTACGGCAACGTGTTCTACCTGAGTACCAACGCCAAGGGCTGCAACGTGACCGCGGCGTGGCGTGCGCACAAGCGGGGGGCGGGGTTCGCCAACCCGTGCTACACGCAGATCCACCCGACCTGCATCCCAGTCAGCGGTGACCACCAGTCGAAGCTGACGCTGATGAGCGAGTCGCTGCGCAACGACGGGCGCGTGTGGGTGCCGAAGAAGCCGAAGGACACCCGGCCGCCCAACCAGATCCCCGAGGACGAACGCGATTACTACCTGGAACGCAAGTACCCGAGCTTCGGCAACCTGGCGCCGCGCGACATCGCGTCGCGCGCCGCCAAGGAGGCTTGCGACAAGGGGCTCGGCATCGGCGAGACCGGCCTCGGCGTCTACCTCGACTTCCGCGACGCGATCGCGCGGCTCGGTAAGGAGGCGATCAAGGCGCGCTACGGCAACCTGTTCCACATGTATTCGAAGATCACCGCCGAGGATCCGTACTCGCAGCCGATGCGGATCTACCCGGCGGTGCACTACACGATGGGCGGACTGTGGGTCGACTACGATCTGCAGTCGACGATCCCGGGACTGTTCGTCGCCGGCGAGGCGAACTTCAGCGACCACGGCGCGAACCGCCTCGGCGCGTCGGCGCTGATGCAGGGGCTGTGCGACGGCTACTTCGTGGTGCCGGCGACGATCGCCGGCTACCTCGCCGGGCAGAAGCCCGGCGGCGTCGACGGCAAGCACCCGGCCTTCCGGGCTTCGATCAAGGAGATCGAGGATCGCGTCAAGCAGTTGCTGTCGATCCAGGGCGGCCGCACCGTCGACGAGTTCCACAAGGCGCTCGGCAAGATCATGTGGGACAAGTGCGGCATGGCGCGCAACGAGCAGGGGCTCAACGAGGCGCTGCGCGAGATCCCGGCGCTGCGCGAGGAGTTTTGGCGCGACGTCAAGGTGCTCGGCGACGGCATGACGCTCAACCAATCGCTCGAGAAGGCCGGCCGCGTCGCCGACTTCCTCGAGTTTGGCGAGCTGTTGTGCCGCGACGCGCTCGAGCGCCGCGAATCGTGCGGCGGCCACTTCCGCGAGGAATGGCAGGATGACGGCGAGGCGCGACGCGACGACGAGCACTTCGCGCACGTCGCCGTGTGGGAATACCAGGGCGACGTCAAGGACGCCGTCCGTCATCAGGAGGAGCTGCAGTTCGAGAACGTGCAGCTCGCGGTGCGGAGCTACAAGTAATGAAAGTCACCCTGCACATCTGGCGGCAGAGCCAGCCGAGCGACCGGCACGCCCAGAGCGCGCGCGACTTCCAGCGCGACGGGCGCATGGTGCGCTACGAACTCGATGACGTGTCGCCCGACATGTCGTTCCTCGAGATGCTCGACGTGCTCAACGAGCACCTGATCAAGAAGGGCGAAGAGCCGGTCGCGTTCGACCACGACTGCCGCGAGGGCATCTGCGGTGCTTGCGGCGTGGTCATCAACGGCGTGGCGCACGGTCCGGAGAAGGGCACCACTACTTGCCAGTTGCACATGCGCAGCTTTCGGGACGGGGCCGAGATCTACGTCGAGCCGTGGCGCGCCAAGGCGTTTCCGGTGGTGCGCGATCTGATCGTCGATCGTTCGGCGTTCGACCGCGTCGTGCAGAACGGTGCCTACGTGTCGGTCAACACCGGCGCCCCGCAGGACGCCAATGCGACGCCGGTGCCGAAGGCCGATGCCGACAAGGCGTTCGATGCGGCGACCTGCATCGGTTGTGGTGCCTGCGTCGCGGCTTGCAAGAATGCGTCGGCGATGCTGTTCGTCGGCGCCAAGGTGTCGCACTTCGTGCACCTGCCCCAAGGCCGTGTCGAGCGCGAGGAGCGCGCGCGCAACCTGGTCACGGCGATGGACGAGGAGGGCTTCGGCAACTGCACCAACCAATACGAGTGTGAGGCGGTCTGCCCGAAGGAAATCCCGGTGCGCGTCATCGCGGACATGAACCGCGAGTTCCTGCGCGCCAAGGTGCGCGAGGAGTAGTCTGCCCCCCTTTACAAGCCGCTTGCGATGGCGACGGCAACACGCGCTAACGTCGTGCGTCGATGATCCGCATGGCGATGAAGAACTCTCCGATCGTAGCGCTCGTGCTCACTGGCTCGGCGCTGTTGCCGGCGCAGCAGTCGCAATCCGACGCCCTGGAGTTGCCGGTGCGCGAGCTGACTGCGTTCAAGGACGGCCACGCCTACGTGGTGCGCGAAGCCGCGCTGCCGCCGGACGCGGGCGGTCGCGTCGTGCTCGACGAGCTGCCGCAGCCGGTGCTCGGCACGTTCTGGCCGTTCGCGACCGACGGTGCCGAGGTGGTCTCGGCCAGGGCCGGCATGGAGCAGGTCACCGTCGAACGCGCGGCGGTGTCGCTGGCGGAAGTCGCCAAGGCCAACGTCGGCCAGCCGGTCTCGGTCGAACTCGGCAACGATCAGGTGCTCCACGGCAAGCTGCTCGGTGTCGCCGAGCAGGGTGGCAAGGTGACGCTGCTGCGACTCGAGACTGCGGCGGGTATCCAGGTGCTGCCGATCGGGCGCGTGATCGGGTTGCTGGTGGGCGATGGGTTTCGCGATGGGACCGCGAGCAAGCAGGAACGCGCCCGGCTCGAACTCCGCGTCGAGGGCGGTGGCGCCGCAGCGCGCGTCGGCATCGCCTACGTGCAGAAGGGCTTCCGCTGGATTCCCGGGTATCGCGTCGAACTACTCGACGACGGCAAAGCGCGTGTGCGCATGCAGGCGACCCTGGTCAACGACCTGCTCGATCTCGAGGACGTCACCGTGCATCTGGTGGTTGGGGTGCCGAAGTTCGCCTTCGCGGACCTGGTCGACCCGGTTGCGCTGCAGCGGCAGGCGGCCGATGTCGCCAGGGCGCGCACCTACGGCCAGCAGCAGCGATTCAGCAACATGCTCAGCAACGCGTTGATGACGCAAGTCGGCGGTCCGGGTCAGGGCGGCGCGCCGGATGCGTCGGCGGCGCCGGACGTCAGCGAGGGGGAAACCCGCGAGGACTTGTTCGTCTATCCGGTGGCCGGGGTGACCCTGAAGAAGGGCGAACGGCTGGTGGTGCCCGTGGCGACGCTGGAACTGGGCTATCGGGATGTCTACACGCTCGACGTGGCGATGGCGCCGCCGATGCACTACCGGAGGAACCTGCAGGACCAGCGCGTGTTCGAACTCGCGAAAGAGCTCGCGGCACCGAAGGTCGTACACGTGCTGCGACTGAACAACGGCACCGACAGTCCGCTGACCACCGCCCCGGCGTTGGTCCTGCAGGGTGGCCAGGTGCTGGCACAGGGGCACATGAAGTACACGTCGCCCGGGGGTAGCGTGGATCTCGCGATCAATCCGGCGATCGACGTGCGCGTCGAAGCCGCCGAACGCGAGCGCCGCCGCACCCCGCACGTGCGCATCAACGGCGACGACTACACGCGCGCCGATCTGGTCGGCACGATCAAGCTGAAGAACACCAAGTCGGAGGCGATCGGCCTCGAGGTGACCCGGCGCATCCTGGGGCTGGTGGACGCCGTCGACCACGACGGCGAGCACCGTCAGCTCGATCTGGTCGCGGCCTGGGGTGGCCGCGGTCGTCCGACCTGGTGGTCGTGGTGGAGCTGGCCGAGCTGGTGGTTCCACAGCAACGGTTTCGGTGAGTGCCGGTGGAGCGTGAACCTCGAGCCCGGCTCGGAGATCACGCTGACCGCGAACTGGCACTACTTCTGGCGGTGAGGGCGGGGCGTAGGCGGCGTTCTTACGCCGCCGGTAGCAGAGCGGTGACCGTCAGCAAGTAGATCGCGGCCCCGGTCAGATCCGCGATCGCGAAGACCGGCCCGTGTCGGGTGCCTCCTGGGTCCCGTGCCCCAACACTGCGAAC
>DRKG01000068.1 GCA_011051855.1 bacterium
ATGAGCGGGCTGAAAGACACGGTCGAAACCACGTATTTCGGCACCCCCAGGGGCAGCGCCTGGCACAGGTCCAGCGCCAGATCGGTGCCCATGGTACCGCCCAGCACCACCACCCCGTCAAACACTCCCTCGCGCCACAACTTCAACGCCAGTCTTGCCGCGCCGCGGGCCATGATCTGCATCGCCGCATTCTCGTCACCAGTCTCTATTGCCGCCTGAATGCTGCTGCCCCCGGCCTCGGCCACCGCGTGTTTCGAGTAATCGCAAGGCGCCTTCGGGTCGCCCAGCACGCTGACATCCATGCTGACCGCACGCCCCCCCTGCCCCCGGATCACCCCGGCCATGTAGTTCAGCTCGTCATCCTTGGTGTCATAGGTGCCAACCACCAATATCGTCTTGTCGCTCATAGCTCGATCCACGCGGTTTTCAGGTCAAGAAACTTGTCGAAGGCATGCAGGCTCTTGTCATGCCCGTTGCCCGACTGGCCGACGCCGCCCAGGGGCACGGTCAGGTCGCTGCCGCCATAGGTGTTCACATGCACGATACCGGCGCGAATGTCGCGCACCATCCGGTGGGCGCGGCCCAGGCTGGCGGTCCAGACCCCGGCGGCCAGCCCGTAATCGGTACCGTTGGCCAGCGCCACCGCCTCGGCGTCCGAATGAAACCGCTGTACCGCCAGCACCGGGCCAAACACCTCTTCGCGCACCACCCGATCCTGCGCACCGACCCCGGTCAGGATGGTCGGCTGCATGTACCAGCCGCCGGTCTCCTGCAGGATCCGGGCGCCACCCAGGGCCAGCTCGGCGCCCTCCTCCAGCGCGCCCGAAACAAAGCCCAGATTACCCTCCAGCTGCCCGGGCGAATTGATGGCGCCAATGTCGCTGGTCAGCTCCAGCGGGTCGCCCACCCGCATGGCAGCGGCATGGCGCGCCACCGCGGCAACAAATTCGTCATGAATGCTGTCTTCCACCAACAGGCGCGAGCCGGCGACGCACACCTGCCCGGCATTGCGGAATATCGCCTTGGGCTGCATCGCGACGACTACTTCAAGCCCACCGAAGAGAACGCCGGACTCGCACAGTTGATCATCGCCAAGCAGCGCAACGGCCCGACGGGCGAGGTCGTGTTGCGCTTCTTCCGCGAGTACATGCGTTTTGAGAACTACACGCGCAGAGCCGAGCCAATGCAGTGACGCCGTCCGGCGGTCCGTGCGGGCCGCCGCCGTGCTCGTGGTGGGGCTGTGCCTGTCGTCGCTGCTTCCCGGCCAGGATCCCGGTGGCCAGGATCCCGTGCGGGTGTTGCCGACGATTGGTCGCGAGCTGTACTACCCGGACGCGATCGAAGCGCTGCGCGGCAAACCGGTGCGTTCGATCCAGGTCACCCGGCTCGAACCCCCGGGTGAGTCGGTGCCGCCGCTGGACGCGACCACCACTGAGTCGATCGTGCGCGGGCTCGACTCGCGCGTCGGCCAGCCGTTCGAACCGCGCAAGGTGACCGCCGACGTCCGCTCGCTGTGGAGCGAGCGCCGGCTGGTGGTGACGGCCTACGCCGAAGAGGTCGATGGCGAGGTGGTGCTGACCTACCAGGTCGACTTGGAGGTGCAGAGCTACGAAGGCGACATCGAGTTCGTCGGCTTCGAGAACCTCGACGAGGAGACCATTCACGCGCTGGTCGGCTACTACCCGGGGCGTCGCACGACCCGCACCGAGGCCGAGGCGATGCGCAAACTGCTGCTGGCCCGCTACCGGCGTGATGGCTACGCGTTCTGCAGCATCGAGCTGGACGACCGCAAGGTCGATGCGGCGGGGGCGGTGGACGGTGCGCGCCCCGGGTTGCGCCTGCGCATGCGATGTGACGAGGGGCCGAAGGTTCGGGTTCGCAGGCTCGACTTCGTCGGCAACCACTCGTTCCCGGCCGAACCGATCCTGGCGCTGTTCGGCACCGGCAGCTACTTGACGCGCGATGCCCGCATCGACAGCGATCCCAGCTACGGCGTGTTCTCGGGAGGTGCGTTCAGTCGAGAGGTGCTCGAGGAGGATCTCGATCGGCTGCGTCTGTTCTATCGCAGCCGCGGCTTTCTCGAGGCCTCTGTCGATCTCGGCGACGTGCGCTTCACCGAGGACCGGTCCGCCGTCGACCTGACCATCTTTGTGGTCGAAGGCCCGCGCTACCGGATCCGTTCGGTGCGGGTCGAGCACGTGGATCCCGAACAGCGGCCGTTGGCCGAACCGCCGCTCTATCCGGCCGAGGAAGTTGCGGCCGTATTGAAGGTCGAGCCGGGTGAGTTCTACGACCACGACCGGCTGCAGCGCGACCGCGAGGCGATCGAGGAGTTCTACGGGCGTCGCGGGCATCCGCCGGCCTCGTATCCGGGTATGGCGGTCGCGCGGCGGCAGGCCTGCGAGGTGTTCCAGCCGCGTGAGTACTACGGCGATGGCGCTGAGGTCGACATCGTCTTCATGGTCAGCGAGGGCGAGCCGAAGACGCTGCGGGACATCGTCATCCGCGGCAATCGGTTCACCCGCGACGCCGTCATCCGGCGCAACTTTCGCGTATTGCCGGGCCAGCGGATCGACATGCTCGAGGTGCGCCGGGCGATCCAGCGGCTTGAGTCGACGCGCTACTTCACCAACGCGGTGACGCTGCGTGGGCCGCGTCTGCAGCTCGAACCGGTGCCGGGATCGCCCGACCAGGTGGACATCGGGCTCGATCTCGAAGATGCGCCGACCGGCGAGCTGCGCTGGGGCGTCAGTGTCAGTCCGGGTATCGGCGCGCAGGCGATGATCCAGTTCAACAAGCGCAACTTCGACCTGTGGAACCCGCCGTCGAGCGCCAATCCGATCACTGCGCTGACCGAGATCCTCGACCAGCGCGCGCTGCACGGTGGCGGCCAGACACTGTCGACGATGATTGCTCCGGGCAGCCGCCAGAGTCAGTTCTCGATCAGCTACTTCGAGCCCGACTGGTTCGGCGACCACCACGACCCCTATACCCTGCGCGTCACGGGCACGCGGCAGATCCGGAGGTTGCCGGACGGCTACACCTCCGATCGCTTCGGCGGGGAGATCGGTGTCGGCAGATTCCTGACGGAGCATTTCAGCGTCAACGCGGCGGTGCGGCACGAGTCGGTCAAGATCGGTTCGCTGGCGCAGGATGCGACCGTGTTGGCGTTCGACGCGGAAGGCGTCAACGAGCTGCGAGGGATGCGGTTCACGGTCCGCTATCAGGACTTCGACAACTACTCGCGTCCGACCCAGGGCTTCGACGCCAACCTGTCGTTCGAGGTGCTCGGTGGCCCGTTCGGCGCCGACGTCGATCTGACCAAGTGGGTACATCGGCTCGACGCCTACTATCCGCTCGCCGAGAACGAGATGGGGCACCGCACGGTGTTCCATTGGCGCCAGTTTCTCGGCTACGCGCAGGAATACGGCAGCAGCGACGACGTGTTCCTCACCGAGCGCTTCTACATGGGCGGCCCCGATCTGCGCGGCTTCGAATACCGGCGCGCCGGCCCGACCCAGTTCGGCCGCCCGCTCGGCGGCACCGTCAAGTACACGTCGAGCTTCGAGATCTACTTCCCGCTGGTCGCCACGCGCCTGGAAGGCGAGGTGCGCGATCGGGAGCTCTTGCGTTGGGTCTTGTTCACCGACGTCGGCTTTCTCGGCCTCGCCACCGACCACCCGACGTTCGGCGAGATGCGTCTGAGTTCAGGCGTCGGTCTGCGTATCGAGATCCCGTATCTCGAGCTGCCGATCGCGCTCGACCTGGGGTGGCCGTGGTTCTACGAAGAGACCGACGACCGCGGGCAGTTGTGGTTCTCGATTCGCCGATGAGTGACGACCGTGCGCAATCGGGACCGTTTCGTCGGCTCGGCCGCGAGGTGCTGATCGCCAACCCCTGGCATCGTTACTGCCGCGATCGCTACCTGCAGCGCGACGGCAGTGAAGGGGTCTACTACTACGTCGACATGCCGGGCAGCAGCGCGGTGATCCCGGTGTTCGACGACGGCACGATGGTGCTGCTCCGCGCGCGCCGCTACCTGCTCGGCCTCGAGCTGTGGGAGTTCCCGATCGGCGGCATGCGGGAGGGCGATGAGCCGCTCGCCGTGGCGCAACACGAGCTGCGCCAGGAGGCCGGGTTGACCGCAGGCGATTGGACTCCGCTCGGCTACTTCGCCCCCTACAAAGGGGTTTCGAACGAGCGCTGCCACTTCTTCCTCGCGCGTGCCTTGCGCGAAGTGCCGCAGGAACTGGAACCGAGCGAGGCGATCACCGTGCACCGCATGCCGATCGCCGAAGCTCGATCGACCCTGCTCGGTCAGGAGTGTGGCGACGGCCAGTCGATGGCGGGGCTGCTGCTGCTCGATCGCTGGCTCGCTGCCGGCAATACCCTGTAGATCGCGGTCGTCACCAGATCTCGACCGTGCTCAGTTCGCCGAGCCACGGCTGCTCGCCCGCCGACAGCAGTAGCAGTTGCGCGCCAACCTGCAGGCCCGACAGAGCCGGCGATGGCGGGACGAGCAGGTCGATGCGAGCCGTCGCGCCAGGACTCGACGAGACCGCCGGCAACGGCAATAACGTCGCCGGCGACAGCAGCAGTTCGCCGAGCCCGGGCAGCGCCAACGGCGGTGATACCGTCCCGAACAGCGCGAAGCACGCGGTCTGCGCTGGAGTGATGGCGGCGAACGACAGCGTGGCGGCGCGCGGCTGCACGCGGCGGAAGTGCGGGAACTGTTGGAACCCCACCAGCTCCGCGAGCATGCCGCAGGCGGCGATGGTGTTGCCGAGCTCGACGTATCCGACCTCGCTGTTGGCGAACGCCGACCCGCTGGCGTTCGGCAGCAAATGGTGGTGGAAGCGCCCGGCCTGGGCGCCGATGCCGTGGGCGTGCTGGCCTTCCACGATCAGTGCCGTGGTGCGCCAGATTCGGAATACCGGGGGGGCTGCCGGCGCGCGGCGTGGGGTGCGCAGCCACCGGCCGGCATCGGTATCGAACGCGAACCACGATGAGGCGTCGTGGGCGAGCAAGGGCGAGCTGTTCGGGTTCGCCGCCAGTGCGACCATCGTCGTGCCGCTGGCCACGAACCGGCTGCGGCGCGCGTCGAACGCGTAGCAATCGGTCGGGGTCGGCAGGGCGAGCGTGGTCGTGGTCAGTACCGGTTGCTGGCCCGAGGTGCCCGCCGGTGCCGCGTGCCAGCCGGCCGTGTAGCTGCTCCAGACGTGGCATTGGCCGTTCGGGGCGGTGGCGAACGCGATCGTCGTGCCGACGCCCGACTGCACGGCGGGAAACGCCAGTCGTCCGGTCATTTGACGCATGGCGCTGTAGCCGCGCACGCCGAAGCCGTCGTGCAACAGGGCCGTCGCCGCGCCGAGATCGAGTTGGCTCGGTGCGCGCGGGATCAGCAGGAAATCGCCGGTGAATGCCGACCATGCCAGCAAGCCGGACGGCACGCCCAAG
>DRKG01000069.1 GCA_011051855.1 bacterium
ATGGGGGGCACCAGGGTGTTCCGCTTCGCGGTGCGGGTGTTCGCGGGCCTGGTGCGCGACGTCGTCGAGAAGCACGGCGTCGACGAGATCGGTTGCATCATCCCGCACCAGGTCAACCAGCGCATCATCGAAGCCGCGATGGAGCAGGTCGGCCTGCCGATGGATCTGGTGTTCAACAACATCGAACGCTACGGCAACACTTCGGCGGCGTCGGTGCCGATCGCGCTGCGCGAGGCCTACGACGCCGGCCGTCTGCAGAAGGGCAGGCTGGTGGTGATGCCGGCGTTCGGTGCCGGTATGACCTGGGGCTGCACGCTGCTGCGCTGGTAGTCCGATTCCGCCCGCATTCCGCACATGAATCTGTCCGATAAGGTCGCTCTCGTCACCGGTGCCTCGCGCGGCATCGGCCGCGCCATCGCGGTCGAACTCGCGCGCCAGGGTGCCGAGGTGTTCTGCACGTCGACGCGCGCCGGCGGCTGCGACGCCACCCTCGCGGAGATCGCCGCGCTCGAGCGGGACGTCGCCGCGCATGCGCTGGTCTGCAACGTCGCCGAGTCGGAGTCGGTCGACGCGTTGCAGAAGGGAGTGCTCGACGACAAGGGCCGGCTGGACATCCTGGTCAACAACGCCGGCATCACCAGGGACGGCGTGTTCCTGCGCATGTCGGAGGAGGACTTCGACGCCGTCGTAGAGACCAATCTGCGGGGCACGTTCCTGGTCTGTCGGGCGTTCGCGCGCGCGATGGCGAAGGCGCGCTCTGGTCGGATCATCAACGTCGGTTCGGTCGTCGGTCTGACCGGCAATGCCGGCCAGGCCAACTACGCTGCCAGCAAGGCCGGCCTGATCGGGTTGACGCGCTCGCTCGCGCACGAGTTCGCTGGTCGCGGCATCACCGCCAACGTCGTCGCGCCGGGGTTCATCGAGACCGACATGACCGCCGCGATTCCCGAGGACCTCAAGGCCGAGATGAAGAAGCAGATTCCGCTGGCCCGGTTCGGGTCCCCGGCCGACATCGCCGGGGCGGTCGCCTTCCTCGCCGGCGACGCGGGCTCCTACATCACCGGCCAGACGTTGGTGGTCGACGGCGGCATGACCATGTAGCTTTGCAAACCCGTTGGCCGCGCCTTCGCCATCGGCTAGGCTCGCGGCCTCGATACCCTTCGGCGGCTCTCTCTTCCGCCTCTCGCGATCGTGGACGATGTCTCCACGGTCCACCTGTCCCAGTCCATGGTGACCGGCTTGGCCGGCACCGCGAACCCACTACACCAAGAGGCAAAGAAAGTGTCGAAGACCGACAACATCGAAGAACGCGTCCACAACATCGTCTGCGAGCAGCTGGGCACGACCCGCGACAAGATCTCGGCCGAGACCTCGTTCATCAACGACCTCGGCGCCGACTCGCTCGACACCGTCGAGCTGGTCATGGAGTTCGAAGACGAGTTCGAGATCAACATCCCGGACGAGGACGCCGAGAAGATCCAGACCGTCGGCGACGCGGTGACCTACATCACGGGCAAGCTGAGCTGAGCTGCCGCACCTGCCGTTGTCAGGAATGCGTGCGGTGCGCCCGCGTGGGTGCGCCGCCGTGCGAGGGAAACGATGACTAGACGCCGCGTCGTGATCACCGGGGCAGGGGCGATTTCGTCCCTTGGCCTCGATCTGCCGACGACCTGGAGCAATCTGCTCGCGGGCAAGTCCGGGGCCGGCCCGATCACCAAGTTCGACACCGAACGCCACACCGCGAAGTTCGCCTGCGAGGTGTGGGATTGGAGTCCCGAGAAGTTCTTCGAGAGGACCGAGTCGAAGCGCCTCGACAAGTTCACCATGTACTACCTCGTCGCCGCCGACGAGGCGATGCGCGCCGCGGGCCTCGACATGGCCAAGGAAGACTGCACGCGCGTCGGCTGCATCACCGGCACCGGGATCGGCGGCATCCACGAGATCGAGGAGAGCAAGGTGCTGCAGGTCAATCGCGGCGCCAACCGCGTCAGCCCGTTCTTCATTCCGAAGATCATGGCGAACGCGATGGCCGGGCAGGCGGCGATCCGTTTCGGCGCGCTCGGCACCTGTTACGTGACTTCGTCGGCGTGCGCGAGCGCGAGCCACGCGATCGGCATGGCAATGCGTACGATCCAGTACGGCGAAGCCGACGTGATGTTGACCGGTGGTTCCGAGGCGGCGACCACGCCGCTGGGTTTGGCCGGCTTTTGCTCGCTGAAGGCGGTGTCGACGCGCAACGACGACCCGACGCGCGCGTCGCGGCCGTTCGATCGCGACCGCGACGGCTTCGTGATGGGCGAGGGCAGTGCGGCTCTGGTGCTCGAGGAATACGAGCACGCCAAGGCGCGGGGCGCGACCGTGCTTGCCGAACTGAAGGGCTACGGCTCGACCGATGACGCGCACCACATCACCGCCCCGAGCGAAGACGCCGACGGCCCGAGTCGGGCGATGGCGCAGGCGCTCGCCGACGCCGGGCTCGCCCCGGACCAGGTGCAGTACGTCAACGCGCACGGCACCAGCACCTACTTGAACGACAAGATCGAGACGGCCGCGATCCGCCGGGTGTTCGGCGCCCATGCCGACAAGCTGATGGTGTCGTCGACCAAGTCGATGGTCGGCCACCTGCTCGGCGCGTCGGGGGCGATCGAGCTCGCGGCGTGCGTGATGTCGATCCAGAGCGGTCGGGTGCACCCGACGATCAACTACGAGACGCCGGACCCGGACTGCGACCTCGACTACATTCCGAACGAGGCGCGCGAGCTGACGGTCGACAACGCGATCAGCAACTCGCTGGGCTTCGGCGGCCACAACACCAGCCTGGTCGTCGGCCGCATCTGACCGGGGGTCGGCCTTCCCACTCGGACCCATTGCTTCGCCGTCGCCGAACGGCTACGCCTGGGGCTGGCAGCTTTCCCGAACCGCATACCGCCAAGAGGACCTCAACCGTGAAGAAGAAGCTCAAGGACGCTCTGCACAACTTCAAGATCGAAGCCTTCAAGATGTCGCATAGTGTGCCCCACCAGAGTGTACCTCAGCAGAGTGTAGCTCAGCAGGGGGCATCCCAGCAGGGGGTCGTGGAGCAGGACGACGTCGCGAAGGAGATCCTCGAACATACCGCCGAGGCGCTCGACAACGCTTACCACTTCCACTTCGAGGAGGGCAAGGAGCCGAGCCCGCACCGGGTCGAGACCTTCCAGATGATCAAGCGGGTGGCGCTCGAGACGATCCTGCCGCCGGTGGTCGAGAAACTGATGCGCCGCATCACCGTGCTCGAGCACACCAACAAGAGCATGGTGAAGTTGCTCGACGAGTTGATGGAAGCGCTCTCGGAGGACTAGTTGCGCACCGTGCTCGCGGGGGACCTCGGCGGGACCAAGTGCCGGTTCGCGCTGGTCACCGCCGACTACGGCGTGCACTGCGTCGAGCGGATCGAGACCGTGCGCGAGCGCGAGCCGTTCCTGCAGCGCATGGCCGAAGCCGTCGGGCGCGTGCTCGCGCGGGCGCGGGAATGCGACGACCTCGACGAGCCGTGCGCGTTCGGCATCGGTGCGGCCGGCGTCGTCGACAAGGCCGGCGCCGAGCTCGGCGACCCGCCCAACCTGCCGCTCGGCGGCTTTGGCCTCACCGCTTGGTGCGAACGGCAGTTTGCGCTGCCGGTCACGCTGCTGAACGACGGTCGTGCCAGCGCCTGGGGCGAGTTCCTGCGCGGCCACGCCGCGGGCCGCGACCCGCTGCTGTGCCTGTTCTTCGGCACCGGCATCGGCATCGGATTGATCGCCGACGGCAAGCCGTTCCGCGGCGGGAGCAATGCGGCGGGCGAGATCGGCCACACCGTGTACCGACCCGGCGGGCGCGTCTGCCCGTGCGGCGGCCGGGGACACTTCGAAGCCTACTGCGGCGGGCGCGCGATGGTCGAACGCGCCGCCGAGGAACTTGCTGGCGCGCCGACGGGCGGCGGGCATCGCGCGCCGTGGACGGTAGACGACCTCGTGCGCTGCGCCGGCGAGGAGGGAGAGCGCGGCGCGATCGCGCGCGGCATCCTCGAGGACGCCGGCGTCGCGGCCTGCACGCTGATCGCCAACGCGACCATGGTGTTCAACCCGAATGCGATCGTGCTCGGCGGCGGCGTGCTGTCCGGCTGGCCGGAGCTGCGGCAACGCCTGGCCCGGCACGTGCGCGAGACGACCGACCCGATCTACCACCGAGATCTGACCTTCGCGGACAGCATGGGGGGCTCGGACGCGATCCTGTGGGGGGCTGCGGCCGCCACCGGGGCACTGTGGACCGCCTGAGGCGCTGGGCCCTATGCTCTGCAGCCAGCCGGGCGGGCCCGTCGGTCAACGGTCCTGCCGGGAGGGGTTCGTGATGGATGTAGCCGTACTGGTTGGTGGGCGCTCGCCCGAACACGATGTCTCGCTGGCGTCCGCCGCGCAGGTCTTGCAGCACCTCGACCGCGACCGCTGGCGTGTCTGGCCGGTGCTGCTCGACCGCGATGGGAGCTGGTGGCCGGCGCGCGCGCCGGTGGCGGCGGGGCAGCCGTTCTCACCCCGGGACCGGCGAGGACTGCTCGGGCCGTTGCGCCCGGGGGCTGCGCTCGACCACCTGCTCGACCGAGCCGGCGTCGGCGTGGTCTTCCCGGTGCTGCACGGGCCGTTCGGGGAGGACGGCACCGTGCAGGGCATGCTCGAACTGTGCGACGTGCCGTTCGTCGGCAGTGGCTGCGCGGCGTCGGCGGTCGCGATGGACAAGCTGCGCACGCGCGAGGTGTTCGCGGCGGCCGGCGTGCCGTTGGCCGATGCCTACGTGCCGCGGCGGCCACTGGGTGCCGAGGTCGACGTCGCCAGCGAGTACGCCGCGATGTGCGCGGCGATCGGCACGCCGGCGTTCGTCAAGGTCGACGCATCCGGCAGCACCGTCGGCGTCAACCGGGTGACCAGCGAAGCCGAGCTGGGCGCGTTCCTCGGGCGCTTCCGCGGCCGCTTCCGGCGCTGGTTCGGCGAGCGCGCGATCGCCGGAGAGGAGATCACGGTGGCAGTCCTGGGCAACAGCGGCGAGCGGTTGCAGGCGCTGCCGCCGGTGGGCATCTATCCGGTAGTGGCGAGTTGGTTCACGCACGATGCGAAGTACACGCCCGGTGCGACCGAAGAGGTCGTGCCACCGCGCGGGCTCGACTCGCAACAGGTCGCGGCCGTGCAGGCGCTCGCGATCCGCTGCCACGAGGCGCTGGTCTGCGACGGCATGTCCCGCACCGATATGATCGTCACCGACGACGGCCCGGTCGTGCTCGAAACCAACACGCTCCCCGGAATGACCAGCAACAGCTTGTTGCCGCGTGCAGCGGCGGCGGCGGGCCTCACCTTCCCGCGGCTGCTCGACCGCCTCCTCAGCCTGGCCCTCGCCCGCCACGCCGGGGGCACCGCGCGCACGGCTGCGCCCGCCGCCGAGTCGGGGCAGCCGCCGGTGCGGGCGTCGACCACGGAAGGATCGTGATCGGGCCGCAAGAAGCCGCGGCGGGACTGTCGACCGCCCAGGGTGAGTCCGCAGGGTGGTGGGAGGCCGTGGTGGCCTTCTGCCTGCGACCGGGCATGCTCGAGTCGCTGCTGGCGCTGGCGGTGTTCGGGGTGGTCGCGTTCGTCTGGTGGCGGCTGGCCGCACTGCAGCGCGACGCCATGCGCCGCGAGGCTCTGGAGGACTACCTGCTCGGCGTCGAACAGGCCCTCCAGGGCGACCTCAAAGGCGCCGAGAAGCGCCTGTCGGCGGTGCTCGAGCAGGACCCCGAGAACCACTACGCGAGGCTCTTGCTCGGCAAGGTGCTGGCCGACCTCGGCCATGCCGAACGGGCCCACCAGCAGCACCTCTACCTGAAGAAGGCGTTTGCCGTCGACAGCGGCGACAACGAACTGATGCTGGCCCACAGCCTGCTCGGGGCGGGTATGGCGGCGGAGGCCGCCGACGTCGCCGAGCGCGCCCTGCAGCGCATGCCCGATCGCGTCGACGGTTGGCGGTTCGTCTACCGGGCGCGGCTGCAGGGTGGCGAGCACGAGGCGGCCGCGGTCGCCGGCCGACGGCTGCTCGCGTTGCTGCGCGACGGGCCGGAGCGGCGGCGATTGCGCCAGGATCTGGCGCGCACCGTGGCCAGCGTCGCCACCCTGCGCTGGCACGACGGAGATCGCCGGGCGGCCCGCCAACTGCTGCGGGAAGTCGAGGCCCTGGCCGAGCAGTCGCCGCAGTTGCCGCTGTTGCGGGCGCGCCTGCAGGCGGGCGAACGAGGCGTCGCCGAGGTCGCCCGCAGCCTGTCGAC
>DRKG01000070.1 GCA_011051855.1 bacterium
AGGCTAGCCCCTCGGGGGCGCGCGACACGCGAAAACTGGCGGCAGGCGCGATCGAATGCCGTCGGAGTTGCGATGGGACACCCCCGCGACCCGCACCGCCATACCCCGGCGCGCGGCTCTACCTGCGGGACGGAATGGACCGCCGGCGCTATGGCGCACACTTCTCGGCGATTGCCTCGAGTAGGCGGCGGCGGTCGATCGGCTTCGTCAGGAATCCGTCGCAGCCGGCCGCACGGCAAGCCTCTTCGTCGCTCGCCATCGCGTTGGCCGTCAGCGCGATGATCGGCGTCGTCACCCCTCGCTCGCGCAGCATCCGCGTCGCCTCGATCCCGCCCATCACCGGCATCTGCATGTCCATCAGCACGATGTCGAACGCCTGTTCCGGATCGGCCATGCGATCCAGGCAAACCGCACCGTTCTCGGCGATATCGACGGTGCAACCGGCCTTGCGCAGTAGGTGCGCGATCAGTCGCTGGTTGTCCGGACCGTCCTCGACCAGCAGCACGCGCGCCGACAGCTTGGGCGAGGTCGCGCTTTGCCGCCCGGCAGCCCTGGGCGCCGACGCATCTCGACCCGCATCGCCTTGCGCGGCCCCTTCGGCGGGCGCCTCCGCCACGATCGTGACTTCGAAGGTCGACCCCTTGCCAGGCTCGCTACGCACAGTGATGTCCCCGCCGAGCATGCGCGCCAACTGCCGTGAAATCGCCAGTCCGAGGCCGCTGCCGCCGAATCGCCGATTGGTCGACTCGTCCGCCTGCTCGAACGGCTGGAAGACGCGTTCGACCACCTCTGGCGCCATACCGATGCCGGTATCGACCACCTCGAAGCGCAACAGCGGCTCCGGTTCGGCTGCGTAGGACACCCGCACCTCGACCCTGCCTTCGTCGGTGAACTTGATCGCGTTGTCGATCAGGTTCAGGAGGATCTGTCGCAGTCGCAGCGGGTCGGTCGAGATCATGCCGGGCAGCGACGTCACGCAACGCACGTCGTAGGCGAGCCCGCGCTCCTGCGCCTTGCCGACCACCATGGCGGTCACGTCGGCAAGCAGCTCAAGCGGCACGCATGCGACCTTGTGCACCACCAGCCGCCCCTGCTCGAACTTGGCGACGTCGCGCAAGTCCCCGATCAGTCCGATCAAGTGGTCGGCGTTGCGCCGGATCGTCGCGGCAGCCTCGCGCTCGAACGCCAGCGCAACGTCGGCGTCGTCATCGAGCTGCGCGAGCCGTTCTTCGAGTTCCTGGGCAAACCCCAGGATCGCGGTCATCGGCGTGCGCAGTTCGTGGCTCATCTTGGCGAGGAACACCGTCTTGGCCCGGTTGGCCGCCTCCGCTGCGTCGCGCGCCGCGACCAGCTCGTCGCGCGCACGTTCCAATTCCTCGGTGCGCGCCTTGACCCGATCCGCGAGCGTGTCGAGTAGATCCTGTGACTGCCGCTGCAGGTGCCACTTGTGCGAGAGCGCGCTCGCAACTTGAAGGATCTCGACATGATCGAACGGCTTCTTGACGATCAGCAGTCGATCGGTGTTGCCGAGTCGTGCAATCGTTTCTTCCCACGAGTAGTCGCTGAACGCGGTGCAGATGACCATCTCGATGTCCGGGAAGTCGGACCAGATGCGCTCGATGGTCTCCAAGCCGTCCCATCCGGGCGGCATGCGCATATCGACGAACGCCAAGGCGAACGGATCGTCGGCTGCCACCGCTTCGGCGACACGTCGGTATCCCTCCTCTCCCTGTTGCGCAGTAACCAGGTCGAATCGACGCGCAAGCGGCGGCGGCGACGCATCGGCGCCGAACAGCTCGCTCTCGAACTCGAGCAGCTCCTCGGTGACCGCGGTAGCCGGCACCAGGATCTTGCGGAAGTCCTCGTGGATCGCCTCGTTGTCGTCGATCACGAGCACGCGGCGCCGCAGCGTGGCGCTGTCCTGCATCTGAGTCGTCAAGTCCCCGCCTCCGCCGGCACCTGCACCGGCAGCTCCAGTACGAACGTCGCGCCGGTTCCCGGACCGTCACTCTCGGCCCACAGCCGCCCGCCCATTTCGCTGGCCGAGTTGGCGCTGTGATGCAGGCCGAAGCCGTGGCCATCACGCTTGGTGGTAAAACCATGGCCGAAGATGCGGGCGAGGTCATCGGCGGCGATGCCGACGCCGGTATCGCGCACGCGCACCTGCACGCGATCGCCGTCGATCGCCGCGACTCCGATCTCGATGCGCCCGCCGCCGGCATCGCTCGCGCCGATCGCCTGCTTGGCGTTCTTGACCAGGTTCATCAGGATCTGCATCACGCGCGATCGGTCGAGCTCGAACGCCTCGTCCCAGGACACGTCCTTGACGACCTCGATCTCGTGACGCGCCAGCGAGGTCGCGTGCATCTTCAGCACGTCGTCGATCAGCTCGCTCAGATGCGCTACCGACAGGGCGCCGGACACGCTGGCGTAGGCCTGCTGGCGGTGCACGATCTCCTTCATGTGCTGCACACCGGCGATCAGGTCGCTCGCCTCGCGCAGCAACTCGTCGCGTTCGGCGACCAGGTGTTCACCGAGTTTGTCGAGATAGGCCGGGAGCTTCTTCCCCTGCGCGGTTTCCTGCAGGAACGCAGCCAGGTCGTCGCCGTGTTCCCGCAACAGCGCGACTGCCTTGCCGACCCCATCGACACGCGATTGGCGGATGTGATCCAGCAACAGATTGGTCGACACGTTGACGCTGTTGAGGACGTTGCCGACGTTGTGCAGCACGCCGTTCGCGAGTTCGGCCATGCCCGCTTGGCGCGAGGCGTCGAGCAGACGGCGATGCATCTCTTCCTTTTCCCGCTCGGCACGGATGCGCTCGCGGATCTGCCCTTCGAGCGCCTCCACGGTAGTCGCCAGTTCGGCGGTGCGCTCCTCGACGCGGCGTTCGAGTTGGGCCCAGGCACGCTCGATCGGAATCACTAGCTGCCGCGAGAACCACGCGACGAACGCCGCCATCAGCACGACACCGCACAGCGTGATCAGGATGCCGGCCCGCCACGGCAGGTCGCGCACGCTTCGTTCGGAGGCGACGCCCTCTTCACCCAACTCGCCGATCACCACTTGCGCCCGGGACAACTCCTGCGCCATCGAGTCGAGTGCGTCATCGACGAACTCGAGTGCATCGTGCAGTTCCGTCCCGGAGGCCTCCTCGCGGCCGAAGACCTCACTCGCAGCGTGCAGCTCCTCGGTGACGGCGGACGCCTGCCGAACGACCGCGGGCACGCACTCCAGCTCGTAGCGACCGACCGACTCGCTCAGACTCTGCGCCTGGGCCATGATCTCATCGGCGAACACGGCATACACGTCGAGCTCGGCTCGCCGCGGTTCGCTCTGGTCTGCGGCGATGCGGCCGCGCAGGGTGCGCACGACCTCGGTCGAACGCTGCACGGCAATGTTCGCCTGCAAGGCGTCGGACACCTGCTGCGCCGTCTGCTGCATCTCGGCGGTCACGTAGCCGTTCACGACCATCTGCGCGACCTGCAGAACCAGGGCGAACAGAAAGCCGAGGATCAGCTTGCCCGTCAGCGACACGGGATGTCCCCCCTACTCTCCACCGGGCGACTATCGTCGGCGCCGAGAGCAGCGCTTGAGATCCGCCAGCCAGTCGGGATTCTCCGGCAGGATCATTCCGCGGCGCCTTTCCCCGAGCGTGCACGAGCCTTCGTTGCCAACGGCGATTCGAGCGCAGGCCACAGGCTGGCCCGGCCTACTTCGAGCGGAAGGATTCGAACGGCCGCTCGGCGAGTTCGCCCCACAGCCCCTGCACGTCGCCCCTGGTATCGAGCAAGTGGCGACCGTTGCCGGGGGCGATCTCGAGCATGCGCGTGGAGTATTCGGCGCCGAACTGCTCGACCGTGACCGGTTTGGCGAAGTAGCCGAACGAGGTCTCGATCGTCCTGCCGTCGGGGAGGCGCAGCGACATCGCATGCTCGTCCCCGGGCATCAACAAGGTCGCCGGCGACAGCTTCTCGGCGAGGAGCAGCTCGACCAGATCGCGCGGCATGCGCCCTTCGCGTGTCGAGAACCGCTCGAGCGCGACCTCCATCTGCCTGAGCTTGAACGACGCAACCGGGCCATGCAGCGGCTGGTGGCGCGGACCGATGGTACCAGCCATCACCGGGATCATCATCCCGTAGACGTGTCCCAAGAGCCCACCCAGAGCGCCGACGGCATGCATTCCGATCCGACGGCCCTCGTGGAAGAACACCGGCCGGACGGGCACGACGTACTCGGCCAGGTCATCGGGATCGGGAAGGTCGTCGCGCGTCAGCTCGATGCCGCTGCCAGCCATGCTCAGCATCAGCAGCGGGAACCACACCTGGTAGAACGTGCGGTAGGCCGCCGCCGGATCGAAGCGCAGATCGAGCGTATCGAGCCGCTTGCCTGGAACGCCCGCCGGAGCCACCGCATCGGCAACGGGCATCGCTTCGGCACCCGTCTCCTGCGCCCGCAGGAACGCCTTCATGCTCAGCGGCGATTCCGCGATGTGGAGTTGCTCACCGACGACACAGAACGTGGGGCGAATGCCCTGCGGCACGCCTTCGGACGCCAGGTCGACCGACGTGCAGTTCACGTCGCCGTAGACGGTTTGCCGGCACGGCATACCCCGCGCCTTGTACTGGCCGACCAAGGCCTCGAAGGCCTCGACGTCGGCGAGGCCGCAAGTCAAGTAGACACGCGGAATCACTCCTCCGGGCGGCGGCGCGCAAACCGCCACCGCAATGCTGCCGTCGAGCGCCGCACGCGCCTGCTCCTGCATGCCCGGGGGGATGAAGAACTGCACCAGATCGCTGCGTTCACACCAGTCGAACAGCTCGTCGACCGCCACCCGGGCACGCACTTGAACGAGCGCACCGGCCGGCAACGCCTGCGCCGGCAACGGGCCGGAAGCAGCGAGCAACGCATCGCCGAGACCGGGTTCGTCGCCGGGCGCAGCGAGCTGCACTGCGACCTCCTCGCGCACCATGTTTCCTTCGAAGTGCACGCCGAAGTGCAGATCGTCGATCGCCGTAAGCAGCAAGCGTTCAACACCGCCCGGATTCTCGACATCCACCAGGGCCCGCATGTTCACGTCGTAGACCACTCCGGGCGGCAGCGCCGGCGGCGCCATCTCGATCCGTGCAAAGTCCCCGACGATCTCCATGGGTCCCGACACATCGACGAACGCACCCGGCAACTGCAGGAACCAATGCGCCCGGGAACTGCCGAACTGCATCTCCTCCCGCTTCGCTTGCGGGATCAGGAGGGCGGTGGCCGTCAGGCCATCGACCTTGACGTCGTCTCGAACCTCGAACCAACCGCTGCGGCGCCACCACGCAATCTCATCCTCGAAGTGCTTCGCCCACCGCCCCATCACCGGCGGCACGCAACTGCTGACCGTGATTCTGGCGGTCCGACGCCGGCCGTCGTCGGTGCGCCACTGCAACATGCGCCGCTCGATCTGCCGGTAATCGGTGGCGTCGAACGTCCCGAACAGATCGCCCGCGATCGAGCCGATGACATTGCCGAGCTGGTAGCCATCGAGTTCGACGCCACAGCGCAACGCTTCCTGCCGGAGCAGCCGCGCTCGTTCGTACGCCGACGATCCGGGTGCCATCGCCAGCACACGATCCACCAGCCCGTATGCCTCGATCAGCGGAGCGATGCGCAGTTGCCGCCATGAGGCCAGCATCTCATCGATGCCGGTCACGACCGCGCGCATGACGGCCGCGCGCTTCGGGACCAACGTCGGCGGACCGGCCTGGGCACCTGCAGGCTGGCAGAGAAACGCGGCCAACACGACGTGCGAACAGACGATGCGCGCTTCACGGCTCATGGCCCAAAGCATAACGGGCCCTGACGTAGATCCGGCCAACCCGAACCAACCCGATCTATGCACGAACCAGCACCCCCGGCACGCACCGGAGGCACTGTTTCGTGCACAGATCGAGCTAACCCAGCCGGTCGAGCAGTTCGTCGACCGAGTCCGCCACCACCAGCATGTCCCGGTGCTCGCGGACGACGTAACCTTCGGCCACCGCCTGCTCGAGGAAGGCCAGCAGCCCATCGAAGTAGCCGTTGACGTTCAGCAAACCGAGCGGCTTCTCGTGGTAGCGCAACTGCGCCCAGGTCCAGGTCTCGAACAGCTCTTCGAGCGTGCCGAGCCCACCGGGCAGCGTCACGAACGCGTCACTGAGGTCGGCCATCATCGCCTTGCGCTCGTGCATGTCCCCGGTGACGTGCAGGGCGGTCAGTCCGCCGTGGGCGACCTCGGCCCGCATCAGCTTCTCGGGAATCACGCCGACGACCTCGCCACCGGCCGCGAGCGCTGCGTCGGCGACCTGCCCCATCATGCCGATGCCGCCACCGCCGAACACCGTGCGCAGCGAACGGCGCGCCAGCCCCGCGCCGAGCGCGCGTGCCGCCTCGACGTAGGTAGGATCGGCGCCGACCTTCGAACCGCAGTAGACGCAAACGGAACGCACGACAGGAACCTGCTCCGGGGACATGCGGGGAGGTGACGCGATCCCCACCCCGATGGCAACCGCTGGGATCACGGCAAGTCTGGCTCTTCCCGAGAATCCGTGGGGCCAGATGGGGCAGATCGGAGGTCGATGCCGTTCCCGCTCCGTCGCTACGCGCCAGCATCGGATCCCGCCCACCTGCTCAGCCTGGTGCGCTCCGGGCGCAACCGGCGTATCGTCCGCTGGCTCCGAAGCGGCATGAGTAGCATGGTCCGGGCGACAACTGCCCTGACACCTACAGCTCCCGGTGCGCGCGACCCGGCCCCAGGGCTGCAGACTCATGCACGATTCGGAACAACCGAGGCCAGACATGCGCACACCCCGCCATCTCGTGGTCATGACCGGCGCCGGCGTTTCCGCCGACTCCGGCGTGCGCACCTTCCGCGACGCCGGCGGTCTTTGGGAAGGCCACCGGCCAGAAGACGTGGCGACGCCGGAGGCGTGGGCCCGCGACCCCCGTCTGGTGTGGCGCTTCTACCAGGAGCGGCGCGCGCAATTGCGCACGGTCGAACCCAACGCGGCACATCGCGCGCTCGCCCACGCGGCCGACGCGCTTGCTGCGCAAGGCGAACGGCTGACACTGATCACGCAGAACGTCGACGACTTGCACGAGCGCGCCGGCAGCGAGGCCCTGCACATGCACGGCGAACTCGCGTCGCTGCGCTGCGAGCGCTGCGGCGATCGCGTGCGCGATCTCGACCGCGTGGCGCCCGACGAGTTTCTGCCGTGTGCCGTATGCGGTCACGCCCGCCTGCGGCCGGACATCGTCTGGTTCGGTGAA
Source organism: bacterium (assembly GCA_011051855.1). Classification (GTDB taxonomy): domain Bacteria; phylum Planctomycetota; class UBA1135; order UBA1135; family UBA2386. The sequence goes on from DRKG01000070.1 coordinate 7,291, forward strand.
GTCCCGTTCCACCTCGACGCGATCGAACAGGCCCTGCTGACCTGCACACACTTCCTCGCGATCGGCACCAGCGGTCAGGTGTGGCCGGCCGCCGGCATGCTGCACACGGCGCGCAGCCGTGGCGCGCGAACGTTCGTGCAGGCGCTCGAACTGCCGGCCAACGCCGACCCCCTCGATACGTTCGTCGAAGGCCGCGCATGCGAGGTCGTGCCACGTCTGCTGCGCGACCTGCTGGACGAGCGGTGAACGCCGCCGGGACTACTCGGCCAGCAGCGTCAGGAAGCGCTCGCCGAACGATTCGAACTTCTTCGGACCGACGCCTTTGACCGCAAGCATCGCCGCGCGCGTCGTCGGTCGCTGCCGGGCGAGTTCCACGAGCGTCGCGTCCGAAAACACCACGTAGGGCGGCACGCCGAGTTCGCCGGCAAGCTCGCGCCGCAAACCGCGCATGCGCTCGAACCGTTCCTGCTCCGGCGATGTCAACTCGCGCGCGGGCTCACCTGCGTCGCGGCCCGCACGGCGCCGACGCCGCGGCCGCTGGGCGAGATCCCCCTTCGGGGTGCGCAGCACCACCTCGCGCTCGCCGCGCAGCACCTCTTTGGCTCCGTCGTTGAGCTGCAACACCGGGTAATCGCCGTCGGTGCGCACCAACACGCCGTCGTCGATCAACTGGTCGATGAAGTTGCCAAGCCGCATCGCGGTCTGTTCTCGCAGCAGCCCGAACGTCGGGATCCGGTCGTGGCCGCGCGAACGGACCTTCTCGCTCTTGCTGCCGCGCAGCACCTCGACGATGTAGCTCTGCCCGAAGCGCTGCCCGGTGCGGGCAATCGCCGACAGGATCTTCTGCGCGATGACGAGCCCGTCGGGCACCTGCTCGAGTTCGTCGAGGCAGACGTCGCAGGCCCCGCAGTTCGGCTCGGGATAATCCTGACCGAAGTACTCGCTGAGCGTGCGATGTCGGCAGCGGGCACGCCCGGCAAAGCGCTGCATGTGGTACAGCAGGTCGAGTTGCGCGCGCGCCACCTCCGGGTCTTGGTCGCCTTCGGCGCCAGCGCGCTCGATCAGCAGACGCCACCTGGCCGCGTCGGCCCCCGAATAGAGCAGCAGGCACTCCGACGGCAGCCCGTCGCGCCCCGCACGGCCGGTCTCCTGCTGGTAGTGCTCGATGCTCTTGGGCATCGCCGCGTGCACCACCAGTCGCACGTCGCTGCGGTCGATTCCCATACCGAACGCGACCGTCGCACAGACGACGTGCAGCCGTTCGGCGCGGAAGTCGGCGCTGAGCCGGCTGCGCACTTCGGCCGGCAGGCCGGCGTGGTAGGGCTCGGCACGGATGCCGCGCGCGTTGAGCCTGGTGCTCAACGTCTCGGTATCCTTGCGGGAGATGCAGTAGACGATCGTGGCCGCGTCCCGATGGCGGCCGATCGCCTCGGCCACCTGATCGACGAGGCTCTGCCGCGGCAGGACCCGATACGTCAGCTCCGACCGGTCGAACGTGCCGACGATCTCGACCGGGTCGCGCAGGGCGAGTTGACGGCGGATGTCGTCGCGCACGCGCGGCGTCGCCGTCGCCGTGAACGCCTGCACCGGAACCCCGGGGAAGCGTTCGCGCAACTCGGCCAGCCGGCGGTACTCCGGCCGGAAATCGTGCCCCCACTGACTGATGCAGTGCGCCTCGTCGATCGCGATCGCGGCCACGTCGCGCGCACCCAGCCACCGCAGGAAGTCCTCGCGAAACAAGCGTTCGGGGGCGACGAACAAAATGCGCAACTCGCCGCTCTCGACGAGATCACGGAGTTGCTGCCGTTCCGCCGGAGTCAGGTTGCCGTGCGCCGCTGCCGCCGGCACGCCGTTGAGCCGCAGGCCATCGACCTGGTCCTGCATCAGCGCGATCAGCGGCGACACCACCACAGTCAGCCGATCGAGCACCAGCGGCGGCAACTGGTAGCACAGCGACTTGCCGCCGCCGGTCGGCAGCACCACCAGCGCATCACGTCCGAGCAGGGCGGCGTCGATCGCCTCCTGCTGCAGCGGGCGCAACGACGAGAAGCCGAACCACTTCTCGAGTGCTTCGTGCACCGGACGATCACGATCGGAATGGACCACGGTAGAGAGAGCACGCAGGGGGGGCGTGGCGACGACATACCCTCGCGAACCCAACGGGGAACGCAACCGGAAGTTCGCCACGGATCGCGTCCGCCGCGACCGGCTCCCCTACGCTATGGGTATGCGCCACCTCCTACTGCTGCCGCTCTTGACCAGTTGCACGTTCTTCCGCCCGGCGGCCGTGCCGATGCCGGTCCTCGAACACCCATGCCCGGCGGGCGACGCGCGTGGCCTGGTGGTGTTGCTGCCCGGTCGCGGCGATGTGCCCGGCGCCTACGAACGCCACGGCTTCGTCGATCGCATCCAGGAGGTCAACCCGCGCCTGGACGTGCTCAGCGTCGATGCCCACCTCGGCTACTTCCGCAACCGGTCGATCACCGAACGCCTGCACCAAGACGTGTTCGCCCCGCGCGCCGAACACTACGAGCACATCTGGGTGGTCGGCATCTCGATGGGCGGCCTCGGTGCGATCGCCTACGACATCGAGCACCCCGGAGTGCTCGACGGCATGCTGCTGTTGGCGCCGTATCTCGGCGACGCGGAGGTCGTGCGAGAAGTCCAGGCGGCCGGTGGACCACCCCATTGGCAACCTACCGACGCCGAGAGCGATACGGCCAGCGCGCTCTACCGCCGCGTCTGGCGTTGGTGCCGCGAACTCCACCTGCAGCCACGAACGAAGCCGACTGTGCTGGTCGGCTACGGCGACGGCGATCGCTTCCGCGACGCCGATGCGATGCTGGCCGCCGCCCTACCCGCGCGCCGCCGATTGGTGTTGCCCGGTCGCCACGACTGGCGCACGTGGTCGGCACTGTTCGCCGCACTGGCACCGCGCGCGTTCCACGAGCTGTGATGGCCCGAGCTATGGAGTGCGGTTCCGCGGCCAGGCGACGGTGAACACTGCCGGTTCGCTGAGTTCGATCATGCCGCTGGGCGCCAGCGTCATCGCCTGCAGGGCGAACGGGTGGGCGACCGGCGCAGTAACTGGACAATCGAGCGTCAACGCAGCGTCACCGCCCGGACTGAACACGGTCGGCGGCCCCAACGGCAAGATTTCGCTGAACACCATCGTAGAGGGCACCAGCGAAAGGCCGCCGATCGCCGTCGGCAGCGCCACTGGCGCCCAGTCTCCCGACGCCACCACCGCGAACCCGCCCGGTTCGCCGCTGACCAGGATGTCATACGGCTGGCCACCGACCACCCACGGGGTCGCGATCGACGACATCCAGACCGGAGACGGCAAACCAGCACTCGGAATACCATTGACCACAGCTCGGTGGTCGATTGCCACCGTGGAAGCCGGTGACGCCGTATAGGCGGAAGCAAGGGAGCCGGGTGACGATCCCCCTCCGTACAACCTGCTATGAGGCCCCACGACCAGAGAGCTGTCGGCCAGAACGGCCGCGGGCTGCGCAGGCCACCCCTGGTTCGCAGACGTCGGCGAGCCCCCATGGATGACGGAGCTCACCATCGTCATGTTCGAATCGACCAGCCGGATCCCCTCCGTCGGCACCAGGTAGTTGATGGGACAGAAGTAGCAGTTCTGCAGCGCCGGCCCATAGAGCACTTCGGAACTCAGGAAGCGTAGGTTCGTGTTGATGGCCGTCAGCGGGGATCCATACATTACGAACGTACTACCGTGGATCACCACGTTGGCGCAATTCTCGAAGTGCACCCGGTGATGGAGCGCCGATCCGGAAAACGGTGGGTAAGGAAGAGGATACGCACTGGTTCCACACCCCTCGATCACGATGTCCCCGGCGCAGTCCACCGCCACGATACCAGCCGGATCCCCTGACATTGCCTGCCATACGTTCAGGTTGCTCAGCGTGACCTGCTCGCCCGCCGGCAGGCCCACGATCACGAACAGCCCGTCGAAGCTGGCGCTCGACGGCCCCGTGGAGTTCGGGGGAGAGCCGGTCTTGAAACCGACGATGCGGATCCCACGCGTAATGATGGTGGGCGTATACGACCAGAAAGCCCCGACCTGGGAATAGACCCAGATCTCATCCCCCGGGGCAGCCGCCGCGACCGCCGGCGGCAAGTCTGTGAAGTGCACCCCCGGACCACCGCCGGAGAACACCTTCCAGACCTGCTGGGCGCGGAGCGTGCCCGCGCACGCCACCGACAACAGGGACAACATCAACGGCCAACGAGTGCGCTGCATGGGATGCTCCTTTCGCTCGGTCCTGGTTACCGTGAAAGCTCCGATGGGGGCGAAGCTACGAGATGTCGTGGCTACCGTGGCAGCTTTCTCCAACGCACACGATAGCTGCCAAACAGCCCCGTGTCACGCCCCGTAGTCGATACCATAGTCACGCAGCTTCCGGCGCAAGGTCGCTCGGTTCATGCCGAGGGCGCGGGCGAGCAACGTCGGTTTGCCGTCGTAGCGCGGCAACAGGTGGCGCAGCAACAGACCATCGAGCTCGTCGTGCAGTGCGTCGTAGCTCTGTCCGTCGTGCAATCGCCCGTCGAGCCATTCCCTGATCGCCGCGTCGAGCCGACCTGGCATCACCGCCGGCGCACGTTCGGCGGCGCGACGCACCTTGTCGGGCAGATGAGCGGGCAAGACGACCGAGCCGCTGCAGACGGCGGCGGCGTGTTCGAGCACGTTGCGCAGCTCGCGCACGTTGCCAGGCCATTCGTAGCGCCGCAGCAACGCCATGGTCTCGGCGGCCAACGAGCGCGCCGGCCGTTCGAACTGTGCCAGCAGGAACGCACACAACGCGGGCAGGTCGTCGCCGCGCTCGCGCAGCGGCGGCAGCTCGATCTCGAGCACGCGCAAGCGGTAGAGCAGATCCTCGCGGAAGCGGCCGGCGGCGACCGCGGCATCGAGGTCCTGGTTGGTCGCGGCGACGATGCGCAGATCGACCGGCAGGTCTTCGCGGCCACCGACGCGGGTGATCACCTTCTCCTCGACGCAGCGTAGCAGTTTGACCTGCAACGCCATCGGCACCTCGCCGATCTCGTCCAGGAACAACGTGCCGCCAGCGGCGCGTTCGACGTGGCCGATACGCTGCCCATCGGCGCCGGTGAACGCCCCGCGCTCGTGTCCGAACAACTCCGATTCGAGCAGACTCTCCGGCAGACTCGCACACGACAGCGTCACGAACGGTCCCGCGTGACGCGCGCTGTGTCGATGCACGATGCGCGCCGCCAGCGACTTGCCGATGCCGGTCGGGCCTGTGATCAACACCGGCACGTCACACGCGCAGGCGTGCGCGATCGCGGTGAAGGCCGGCTGCATCGCGGCCGATGAACCGATCAGAAACGGGGCGTCGCGTTCGACCGGCGGGGCCGGCGGCGGCGCCACCACCTCGACGTGCAGCAGCGACCGAATGGTGGCCGCGAGCTGCTCCAGATCGAGCGGCTTGACCAGATAGCCGGTGGCGCCGGCCTTCTTCGCATCGACGGCGTTCTGCAAGTTGCCGTGTGCGGTCACGATCAGCACCGGCATCTGCGGCGCGCGCTCCCGCATCGTCGCCAGCAGGTCGAGGCCGCTCTGGTCGGGTAGGCCGATGTCGAGCACGACCAGGTCGGGCGCGGCCTCCGCAAAGCTGCGCAGCCCGCGCGCAGCCGACGCCGCGGTCACCGGGTCGTGACCGAGCC
>DRKG01000071.1 GCA_011051855.1 bacterium
GAACGCGTGGCCCTGCCGTTCGACGGCGCGCCGGGTCTCGAGCATGCCGTTCCGCGTCTCCGGCGTGCCGCCCGACTTGCTGATCACCACCACCAAGGCAGAGCCGAGGTCGCCGAGCCGATCCAGCGCCGCATCGAGCCCCTCGGGGTCGGTGTTGTCGAGCACGCACAGCGTCATCGGCGCACTCGGGCCGGAGAACACGTCCGCCAGCAGCATCGGCCCGAGCGCCGAACCGCCGATGCCGCACAAGAGGACCTTGTCGAAGGTGCCGCCCTGCGGCGGCGCCACCCGCCCCGCGTGCACGTCCTGCGCAAACAGCTCGATGTCGGCGACCGTGTCCGCGATCAGGCGCTCGATCTCCGGCGTCGGAGCGAGCCCCGGCGCGCGCAGCCAGAAGTGGCCGACCTGCCGTCCCTCGTCGCGGTTGGCGATCGCACCGCCTTCGAGGTCCCGCATCGCGGCCAGCGCCCGGTCGAGCGCCGGCGTCCGTTCCTCGATGTCGGCGGGCTGAAGCCCGGACAAGCTCAGGTCGAGCTCGACGAACGGATCGTCGAGCACACTGCGGAAACGGAGGAAGCGGGCAAAGCGGTCTTCGTCATGCATGGCGGCGTGGCCTCCCGCGGATGGTAGTCTCGGGGCATGGACCGCTCCACCGCGATCCTCGCCGCCCTGCTCACCCTGCTCTTCGGCCTGTTGCTGTTCGGCCTGCTCGCGCGGCGCCGCACGCGCGACGCCGACGGTTTCTACCTCGGCGGCCGCACGCTCGGGCCCTGGGTCGCAGCACTGGCCGCCAACGCCAGCTCGTCGTCGGCGTGGAGCATCGTCGGCGCCAGCGGCTTCGCCTACCGCTTCGGCCTGACCGCCCTGTGGCTGATTCCCGGCTGCTGCGGCGGCTTCCTGCTCAACTGGCTCTTGGTCGCACCGCGCCTGCGCGACCAGACCGGGGCCGCGATCACGTTGACCGACTATCTCGCCGGCCCCGAGGGCACCCCGGGCCGCCGCCGCATCGCGGTGTTCGCCGCCCTCTTGACCCTGGCGTCCCTGCTGACCTACGTCGCCGCGCAGATGCAGGCCGCCGGCAGCGCCTTCGCACACGCGTTCCCGACCACGTTCGGCGACGACCCGAGCGTCGGCATCGTCATCGGCGCGGTGGTCACGGTGCTCTACACGCTGCTCGGCGGCTACCTGGCCGCGAGCCTGACCGACACCGTGCAGGGCTTGCTGATGGTCGCGGTCGCCGTGCTGGTGCCGACCGCTTGCATCGTGCACGCCGGTGGCGTGGCGGCGTTCTGCGACGTGGTGGCGAACGTCGACGCCCCGCACTGGACCAGCCTCACCGGCAGCTTCGACGGCCCGGCGGGACTCGCGTTCGCTTTCGGTCTCGTCGGCATCGGCCTCGGCTATCCCGGCCAGCCGCACGCGGTCAACAAGTTCATGGGCATGTCCGCCGACGCGTCGATGACCGTCGCGCGCATCGTCGGCCTGAGCTGGGCCGTGCTGCTCTACACCGGCATGCTGGTGCTCGGCTGGTCGGTGCGGGCGTGGTTTCCCGGCGGCCATCACGAAGACGCGATCTACGAAGCGTCGCGGCAGTTGCTGCCGCCCCTCGTCGACGGCGTGGTCGTCGCCAGCGTGCTCGCGGCGATCATGTCGACGGTCGACAGCCAGTTGCTGGTCTGCGCCAGCAGCGTGACCCACGACCTCGGCCTGGCCCGACGCTTCCCCGGCCGCATGTTGGCGATCGCGCGCGGCACCGTGCTGGCCATCGGCGTCGGCGCGCTCGTCGCGGCCCTGCTGCTGCCGAAGGACGTATTCCACAACGTCATGTTCGCGTGGGCGGCGCTCGGCTCGGCGTTCGGCCCGCTGCTGCTGGTGCGCCTGGTGCTCGGCCCGGTCGCGCCGAACTGGGCGTTCGCCTCGATGGCGACCGGCGGCCTCGCGGCGGTGCTCGCCTACTACCTGCCGGGCTGGATCGACGGCCTGCCCGGTGGCTTCGCCGACCGGGTCGGAGCGTGGCTCCTGGCGCTGGCGATTGCGGTGCTGGGAAGCCGCCTCGGCAGCCGATAAGAACGACCGCCATGCGCGACTCCTACCTCGTCTTCGGTCAGCCGCTGATCGAACGACCCGAGATCGACGAGGTCGTGGCCAGCATGCAGTCCGCGTGGCTCGGCACCGGCCCGAAGGCCGCCGAGTTCGAGCGCCGCGTCGCCGCCTACAAGGGCGTGCCGCACGCGGTCGGCCTCAACTCGTGCACCGCCGGCCTGCACCTCGCCTGCGTCGTGCTCGGCCTCGAACCCGGCGACGAGGTCATCACCACGCCGATGACGTTCTGCGCGACGATCAACGCGATCGTGCACGCCGGCCTGACGCCGGTCCTCGCCGACGTCGACCCACGGACGATGAACCTCGACCCCGCGGCCGTGCGCCAGGCGATCACGCCGCGCACGCGTGCGATCCTGCCGGTGCATTTCGCCGGCCGCCCGTGCGCAATGGACGAGCTGATGGCGATCGCCGAGCAGCACGACCTCAAGGTCATCGAGGACTGCGCCCACGCGATCGAGACCGAGTACCGCGGTCGCAAGGCCGGCACCATCGGCGACCTCGGCGTGCTCAGCTTCTACTCGACCAAGAACATCGTCACCGGTGAAGGCGGCATGGTGCTGACCCGCGACCCGGACCTCGCGCGCCGCACCAAGACGATGGGCCTGCACGGCATGTCGCACGACGCCTGGAAGCGCTTCCGCGACGACGGCTACCGCCACTACGACGTCGAGGAGATCGGCTTCAAGTACAACATGATGGACCTGCAGGCCGCGATCGGGATGCACCAGATCGAACGCGTCGAACGCTACTGGCAACGCCGCCTCGAGATCTGGACGCGCTACAACGAAGCGTTCGAGAGCCTGCCGATCACCCGGCCCGCGCCGTTCGCCGAGGGCGAACGCCACGCGCTGCACCTCTACACGATCCTGGTCGACGAGCAGGCCGCCGGCATCTCCCGCGACCAGGTGCTCGTCGGCCTACACCGACGCAACATCGGCACCGGGGTCCACTACCGCACGATCCCCGACATGACCGTCTACCGGCAGCGCTTCGGCTGGGACCCCGCCGCATACCCCAACGCCAAGCACATCGGCGACCGCACCCTCTCCCTTCCACTCAGCGCCAAGCTCACCGACCAAGACGTGGAAGACGTCATCCAAGCCGTCCAAGCCGTCATCCCTCGCTGATCCGCTCGATGTCGGCACCGATGCCCTGGAGCTTGGTCTCGATGCGTTCGTAGCCGCGGTCGATGTGGTAGACGCGGCGCACGTCGGTGGCCCCCCGCGCGACCAACCCGGCGAGCACCAGGCTGGCCGACGCACGCAGGTCGCTGGCCATCACCGGAGCTCCGCGCAGTTCCTCGGTGCCCTCGATGATCGCGCTCGGGCCTTCGCGGCGGATGCGCGCGCCGAGGCGCTGCAGCTCGGAGGCGTGGATGAAGCGCTCCGGGTAGATCTTCTCGGTGATCACCGAGACGCCCTGGGCGCGCGTCATCAGCGCCATGAACTGCGCCTGCAGGTCGGTCGGGAAGCCTGGATAGGCCATGGTGGTGACGTCGACCGCGCGCAACTGACCGCTCGCGGTCGGCAGCACGCGGATGTGGTTCTCGCCGACGTCGAGCTGCGCGCCGGCGGCGCGCAGCCGATCGATCACCGCCAGCAGGTGCATCGGGTTGCAATCGGTCACGGTGACCTCACTGTTGAGCATCACCGCGCCACACAGGAACGTGCCGGCCTCGATGCGGTCCGGGATCATCCGCCACTCGCAGCCGTGCAGCGTGTCGACCCCTTCGATCACCAGCAGGTGGCCGCCGATGCCACGGATCCGCGCCCCGCACGCGTTGAGGAAGTGGCACAGGTCCTCGATCTCCGGCTCCATCGCCGCGCACTCGAGGTAGGTCGTGCCGGTCGACAGCGCCGCCGCCATGACCACGTTGGCGGTGCCGAGCACGGTCGAACCCATGTTGCCGCCGAGGAACACGGTGCCGCCGGTCGGCCGCCCCGACAGGGTCACGTAGCCGTCGCTGAGTTCGACGTTCGCGCCGATGTCGCGCAGGCCCTTGACGTGCAGGTCGACCGGCCGGTGGCCGAACACGCAACCGCCGGGATAGCTGACGCGAGCGACCCCACGCCTCGCCCACAACGGCCCGAGCACGACGAAGCTGGCGCGCATCGTGCGGACCAGGTCGTAGGGGGCGACGTAGACGGTCTTGTCCTTGGCTTCGAGTTCGAGCGCGCCGTCCTCGCGCCAGACGTGCACCACGCCGAGCTTGCCGAGGATGCGCAGGAGGTTCTCGACGTCCTTCAGCCGCGGCATGTTGCGCAGCACGATCGGACCGTCGACGAGCAGCGACGCCGCCAGGATCGGCAGCGCGCCATTCTTGCTACCGGAAACACGAACGGTGCCGCGCAAACCGCGGCCACCCCGGATACGGATTCGATCCAAGGACCCCCTCCAAGTCGCCGCGCGCCCTGCGCGGCCGGGCTGGAAACAATGGTGAGAACGAGTGGCTCCGCAACCACCTGCAAGGACGTCGGTTGGCCCCACCCGGCGGAAAGTTCGAAGAGCCTCCTCAGGAACTTTCCACACGATGTGGACAACCGACTGACCGGTCCGAGCCGGTGAAGGTGCGGCCGAACGCCAGTGTGACCGTGCGGTGCCATCGACGCAAGCACGCATCCGAGGTTCTCGCGACCGAACTCGCGCCAGCGGCACTCAGCCCAGCGGCACGTCGAAGTCGTGCTCGGCCAAGTCGACCACGACCGCGTCGAAGTGCAGATCCGGACGCAGCCGGATCACGCGCTCGCCGCCGTGGTCGAGCACGAACAGGCACCCCTGCGGGCCGCTCGTCACCGCCAAGGGGTCGCGGCACGCGCCGATCCGCCGCGTGAGGTCGCGTCCGGTGCCGTCGGGGCGCACCGCGACCAGGCGGGACTCCACACCGTGGTCGACGCAGACGATGGCGCCGTCGGCCGCGCGCGCCAGTGCCGCCGGCCGGCCGGGCGCGCCGTCGATCGCGCACGGCAGCTCGTGCACGAACGTGCCGTCGGGCCGAAAGCACTGCAGGCGGGCTCGCAGGGTATCGGCCACCACGACGCCGCGCGCATCGGCGAGCACGCCGCGCGGAGCCCCCCACTTCGCCGCCGGATCGCCGCGCGCCGACAGGCCGCGCACGACCTCGCCGTCGACCCCGAAGCACTGCAGGCCGCGGCGCCGGGGCCGCTCCCCGCACGCCACGAATACGCGCCGACGGTGCACGGCGACGGCGTGCGGGCGATCCAGCACGCCGGGGCGGTCCCGACCGCGATCCCCGGCCGCCGGCACCGGCGAACCCAGGCGCCCGAGGTTCTGTCCGAAGGCGTTGAAGCGGTGCACGCAGTCGTTGCACGCGTCGGCGACGAACACCCGGAAGTGTTCGTCGACCGCGACGCCGCCGGCATCCGAGAACCCCGAGGGCCCGGCCGGCAGCGTCCACGACGACAGCCGTTCGCCGGCCTCGAGGTCGTAGAGGAACACGTGGCCGCGCCCCGCCGACCAGGTCACGCACAGCAGGTTGCCCTGGATCGAAAGCCCGCCGATCATCGTCGCCGATGCTAGCAAACCGCCTGCTGCCGGCCGCACTGATCGCGGTGCTCGCCTCCGGCTGCTCGTCGTTGCCCGACAAGTCCTGGCCCGCCCACCGCGACACCGCGTTCACGGCCCGCTTCGTGGTCGGCGACGACGGCCTGCTCGCGTTCCCGACGACCGGCCCCGAGCTGATCGTGCGCGAGCTGCGCCTGGAGCCGGCGCCGCGCGGGGAACGCTTCGCCGGCGATCGGCGGTGGTTCCTGTTCGCGGCCGGCACCACCGTGACCGCGCGCGGCCGCCTGCGCATCTATCGCGATCGACACGGACACTGGCCGTCTATCGACCGACTGTTGCCGCACGCGCGCGCAACCCGCTCTGGCGACGACGCGGACCGCTAGTACAGTCCCGGCCATGAAGAACCCGGCGCCGCGCACCGTCGTCGACCCGACGACCGGCCGCCCGATCCTGCTGGCGCCGCAGCGGCAGCTGCGACCGATCCAGACCGGCGACGACCGGGGACCGTCGCGCTGCCCGTTCTGCCGCGGCCACGAGCACGACACGCCGCCCGAGCTCGACCGCGAATCGGACGGGCACGGCTGGGCGGTGCGCGCGGTGCCCAACAAGTATCCGGCGGCGCGCCACCATGAAGTCGTCGCCGAGGGCGGCGCCCACGCCGAACACCCGTCCGAACTCGACCTCGCCACCTGGACCGCGCTGGTGCGCATCTGGCAGCGCCGGGTGCGGGCGATCGAAGCCGCCGACGGCGTCGCGTTCGCCTACCTGTTCAAGAACGTCGGCGCGCGCGCCGGCGCGTCGATCGCGCACAACCACAGCCAGTTGATCGGGCTCGCGACGCTGCCGCCGCGGCTCGAACTCGAACGGCAGCAGCAGCGCGCGGCCGGCACCTGCCTGACCTGCCGGGCGCTCGAGCTAGCCACTCGGGACGACCTGGTCGTGTGCGACGACGGCGCGTTCGTGGTGCTGGCGCCGAGTCCGCCCAAGCTGCCGTTCGAGAGCTGGCTGCTGCCGCGCAGGTGCGAAGGCGACTTCCTGCAGGCCGACCCGGCGGCGCTCGCGCACACGCTGCGCACCTGGACGCGAGCGGTCGACGGCGCGCTCGATCGGCCCGCCCTCAACCTGTGGCTGCACCGCGTGCCGCCGGCGCTGCTGGCGCCGGGGGAGGGCTTCCACTGGCACTTCGAACTGCAGCCGCGCACCGGCCAGCTCGCCGGCCTCGAACTCGGCGGCGACATGTACATCAACTCGGTGCCGCCCGAGACGACCTGCGCCCGCCTGCGCGCGGCACTCCGCTGAACGCAAGCCTTCGCCACCGCCGGATCCCGACGCGCCGGATTGCGGACCGGTTTCCCGGGCGAGCAGTTGCAACGGGGCGGCCATCCCGTGACATTCGCGCGCCACACCCCACCCGTTCGCGGCTCGCTCTCGGTATGACGAACCA